>JAQSYT010000166.1 GCA_029256065.1 Paenibacillaceae bacterium | reverse complement strand
GTCAACAGCTTTACCGTATCCTCAATATCTGTCAGCCCCACCTCATCCTCCGTGCTCAAGCCCTGAAGTCCAATAACCTTTAACCCGAGCATCCGTCCGAAGTAGCCAAAGGCATCGTGGGCGGTGATCAGCACCCGTTTATCCTTGGGGATTTCGCTTAGCTTTTCCACGGATTCCTTCTTCAAGGCATCCAGCTCGGCAAAATACTTAACCTTATTGGCTTCGAAATACGCTGCATGCTCCCCGGCATGCTCCTTCAGCTTCTCGGTAGCAGCCCCAAGGCTTTGCTTCCACAAATCTATATCGAACCAGATATGCGGGTCGGTATTGCCTTCCCCATCCTTTAATAATTGGTCCTTGGGCAGCGTTTCCCCGATCCCCAATGTCGGCTTCTTCTTACCCATTTCCTCGAACACCCTAACCATATTGGCCTCCAAATGCAGGCCGCTGTAAAAGATCATATCGCTGTTCTCCAGCTTGCCGATATCCCCTTGGGTGGCGTTGTACAGATGGGGATCCACGCCTGCCCCCATCAGACTTTGCACACTGACCTTATCGCCGCCAATCACCGACAGGGGTTCCGCAATCTGCGCAATCGTGGTGACAATCCGGATTTTTCCCTCCTCTGCCTTGCTATCCGCCCCGCTGCCAGCTGCTCCGCAGGCTGTCACAACCGTCACTGCTGCAGCCACTGCCGCCACACTCCAAATTCTGCGCATGTTGCCTAAGCTGATTCTCATCGTTTGATCCTCCTATTTTCCTTAAGTTAATATTTTTGCATATGGGCAAAATATATTCTTTTATACAACATAATTTCTCCATGGTTGTTTTGTCAAGCGAAATGATAAACATTATCATTAATTTTTTGAACGTAAAAAAGCCCCATACCCCCGTCAATCGGGTGGTAAAGGGCGGCAGGCGTGCCGGGAAGAACGGGGTAGGCGGCTATCCCTTCTTTTCCATCACGGCGAAATAGTTGTCCTCCCCGTCGGCGAAATTAAACACCCGGCCGAAGGGCAAGGTGACCAGTTCTCCTACGGTTACTTGCTTGGATTTAAAATCCGCATAAAGCTTGTCCAGGTCGTCAGAAAAAAACATTAACGACGGTGTGCCCAGGTTCATATCCGGCGACATGCTGGCGACAAACGCTTTATCATGAAGGATGATGCTGGTCTGCGCATCCGGTGACGGGGCAACCTCAATCCATCTCATGCCCTGCCCGCTGTCCTCCTCGGCAACCACATGAAATCCCGCTTGCTCTGTCCAAAACCGGCGTGCCTCATCCTGATTGTTCACATACAGCATAATTTGGCCTACCCGTTGAATCATTGTCTGCACCTAGCCTTTCTATCACATGATTTGTAGTATGTCCGGGGACGATATGCCTATTCATTCCATGGAATCAGCTCCAAATAGCTTTCCCTATGGGCCAATACCCACACGTTCATCAGCTGGATGGTTTGTTCGGAGCAGATCCTATACCGGGCATGCAGCCGGCAGATAGCACTCGCCAACTTAGGATCAAGCTCCAAGTCGGAAGGACTGGCGGGGAAGTGGCGTTCCGCAGCCTCAGCCAGCACTGGTCCGGTTTCATCCAGCACCCCTGCCATGGTTTCATCCTGAAAGTATAACACACCCGACCGTATTCCTCCCCATGCTTTCAGCTCATGGATATTGTAAGCCGAGAACCAGTAAAACTCCGCTGCAGTTTGGGTGTGGTTATGGAAGGAGTAGAAAAGATAAAGGGCCTGCTGTCCTTCATTCAACCGGTAATACATCTCCCGCTTGGCTTTAGGGTCTTTGCCGCGGACAGCCGTCAGCATAGGTTCAATGCATAACCAGCTCAAATTGGTACTCTCTAAATCACTAAATGTCAACGCAGCTTTCATAGATACCTCCTCTCTATGCAGCTCTTGTATGAAAACGATCTATAAATTGTGCAGCCGACTATAAATATCCCGTTAAGATTGACGAAAACAGAAGAAAACGTTAGATTTCGCACTATTATAGGAGTAATTCCAATTTTATATTCAAAAAACATCTAATTTCGTCTGATTTACCTGTAAACAGCCGTATTCTCCTTTTTACAATTAAATCGAATTTGGTTATGATTTTCATATTGTTCATTGGACTATTGAAGGAGGTACAGTGGTTGGAAAATGGGAAATTGACGGGAATAGAGCTCTTCGCTTTTCCTTCTCGGCCTTCATTTTTATATAAGCCGGTCCGTTCCGGTTGCTGGTATATTTTGCTTAAGCTTACGTATCAGAATAAGGTTGGTTATGGGGGCTGTGAGGTCCCCGTAAGCGGCAAGGGGATTGATTTGATCAAGTGGGGAGCCTGGCTGAAAGCGTTCCGCTCCTATTCCGTGCAGGAGCTGCCGGAAGCCTTGCATCAGATAGGAGAGGCTTGGCCGATTCAGCAGCAAACCCTTGCGCTAGCCGCTCTTTATGATCTGTTAGAGGCAGGCAGCCATAATTCGAAGATCGCTGCAGGAGCCGCGCGGCATGAAAGCTACCGCGTTCCATCAGTGAGAAGCTCCTCGATTCAACAGGCTTCACGGGAGCTTCCGGCTTTATTCGATCAATCCGCAGCATATTATTCTATTTTGTGCAGATAAAGCTTGAATGCATTGGCTACAAATATTTCTTAAAGCCTTTGCTGATTTGACCGTCATACCCTTCTCTCTCAAAAAACTGGTGGGCTCTGATACGGGTGGCTTTGCTTAGCAGCATGATTCTATGGCAATGGATGGAATTGCAATATGCCTCCACATGCCGGAATAATTGGTGGCCGATGCTTTTGCCGCGGTGATCATCATGAACGATGACATTCTCGACAATGGCATACGGCCTTTCCCCATGCAAAGCCTGCATACAAATATTAAGCGTCAAGCTGCCCAAAAGCTCACCATGTTCTTCATATACAAAGATAAAATTCATCGGGTCGGTCCGGATTTTGTGGATCTGCTCTTCTTGTACATCCATTTTTTTGCTGTTCGGCACCAGCATCCTGTACAGCCTGCTCAACTGCTCCTTGTCCCCCGCTTCAGCTTCCCGGATCACAAGCCACCACGCCCCTCTTTTTCTTTATAGCCACATATAGCCAAATTCAGGCCTTTCAATATTCATCAGCTGCTTCTTAAAATCCTCAATTGGTATAAGGTCATCTACATAATGCCACCTATTCTTACTGTCCTGCCAGTAGACCTTCCACTTTTGATCCTCCAGTCTAAACTGGCAAATGGGCAGTTCTACCCGCTGACCCGGCAGATAAGACGGAATCTCTTGGACCAATGTGATGTTGTTCCCCCGGAAGGTATACAGAATTTTGTATTCGGCTTTAAAATCCTCCGGAATTTTGGACTCAATATAAGCATCAAGAATTTTACTTATCCGCTTCTTGGTAAAATCATCGAATGCCATAACGAAGCCTCCTTACATATGCAATGCCTGTTGGTATAATTCCAGGCTTTCTTTGTCAAAACAGACAAACACGACTTTCCTGATTTTTGTCTCCCGGGTGGTGAGATACGTGTATACTTCATCCACCGCAGCTTGTGACGCCAGGTCTTTGGGGTACCGGTAAATTCCGGTGCTGATGCTGGGAAACGCAATGCTGGCCACATGGTTGGCATTCGCCAGAGCCAAAGCATTCCTATAACAGCTCCGCAGCTTCTCTTCCTCTCCCCGCCGCATTCCGCCGTTCCAAACGGGGCCAACTGTATGGATCACGTACCGGCATTTTAAATTTCCACCCGTAGTGATAACCGCTTCCCCAACCGGACAACCGCCCTGTTGATTGCGGATTCGGATGCAGTCATCAAGGATTGCCTTTCCCCCTGCCCTGTGAATAGCACCATCAACACCACCCCCACCCATCAAACTGGTGTTTGCAGCATTGACGATGGCATCCGTCTCCATTTTCGTGATGTCTCCTAAAAGGACCTCAATACCCGCGCCGTTGTGGGTTATCTCCATGCTGATCCCCCTAAACCGGACGCTTCAGCTTGATTTCAAACTGCGGTTTAGTCACGTATTCCATATATTCGAGCTTACCTGTAAAATCCAAGTATGCTTTATACTTCTCTATAAAATCGGGTACCGTTAGATGTTCCAAAACTTCCTCCTTGGACACCCACAAACATTCGGTCGTTTCATCTGATTCACGGAATTCTCCACCCTTATAGCGGCACACAAATCCCATTAAAACCTTACTGGGAATATTTCCATACCCGTTATAGCCCGGATAGGTGCAGGTGTTGGAGGAAACACTGAACAGCTGATCTACTGCAATGTCCATGCTGCTTTCTTCTTTGGCCTCCCGGATTAAGGCGTCGATCAAATTCTCTCCAATCTCCACCTGCCCGCCTGGGAACATCCAGACATTGCGGTTGCGTGACTTTAAGAGCAAAATCTCTTCCTGATCATTCTCAACAACTCCAAAAACAGCTACAATATGTGTGGGGAATTGCTTCATTTTTGGCACTCCTCGTTTATTCTTCAGCTTTTAGAATTCTTTCATATTCGTCCGATATGACTCGTCCGATGCAGCACTTTTTTGTAATACCTGTGAATACATATCCGCATCAAATTCCGGTTGAAGACGGAACGTAGCTAATATTGAATTTACGTTTGCGAATAACTCAAAGAAACGGTCATAATCCTGCTTTTGGGAAACATTTGTATAGTCGTACGGTGCTCCTGTAACCCTAATTTACTATTGAGATAAGAATATGCAGATTGGGTCTCAGCCTGCGGACCTTGCAGCAAATTGGACAAGAGAAACAAGATAACCCATACCAGCTGCGTTGGGAATTCCTCCTAATGATATCATCATATTTTGGAGATCACATACCTTTTTTCACTTACAATGGTTAGATTTGGCGCATGAACTGGCATTTCTATTTTTTCCTGGTTAGCTGGTTCAAGGGAAGCACCTCTACTCATTCTTTTTGTTCTCAAGCCATTCTTTTTCCAGCTCTTCTTCAATCTCCTCATTGGACAGGTTAAAATCATCCTTCTCCACGATGCCCAGCTTCTCCTTAATCTTCTGGAGATCGTCAGCCATCCGTTTGTTTTGTTGATACATTTGGAGAACCATTACCATGGTTACGGCCAGCAGCACAATCCCCCCAATAGGGGCAAGCACGATGGATAGCACAACCGCAATAGCGATCGCTATAACTGTTCCAAGCACGTTCATACCCGGATTCCTCCTATTCATAGTTCTTTTTGAGAGAAACGGATTCCTGTATCCATTCCGTTAATTCATCCGTCCCTATGTAAAGCTCACCTTTGATCTTGATTACCGGAAACATTTTTCCTTCGTAGGAGTTAGTCGTGCTCAATATCCGTTCTTCAGCTTCAATAATTGTTCTTACCTGCTGTTCGGTCAAATGCAAATAGTCAGCCGTTTCGGCAATCGACATTAACGGTTTATAGGATTTGGACTCATTTACAGGCAAGGACGGATTGGATTGATGGTTGGCGATGATGAAACTGCTAGCAACAATGGATAAACCTATTATGGCAGAGCTTATGATTGTACTGCTGTTGAATTGTTTCACAATTATCCTCCTAGGACGCTTGTATATGCCACACGGTTACTTTGCCGCGGAGTCATTACATTGCCGGATATAAAAAAGAGAGAGAACCAATGTCTCTCTCGCATTCACTTTACCATGTGATCAGGTCAGATGGTACTTACAACCATCTTATACCATTTGGCCAAAATTTTGAACGGTTTCTTTTCGTAAAATGGAATTTACCTGCGCTCCGATGGATCGTCGCTTCCGGTTTCCCTTGTAACGGAACTTAAAGACCCTTAAACGCCAAAAACAGGTGTTTTTCCAATTTAACGGAACTGTGAGACCCTTAGAAGCTGATTTTACTGAAAAGCGCCAGCTCATGACCTTCTAAGCGCTTCTCAGTTCCGTTACAAATTTACTATACGCATTTTCCAGGTCCTAAGAGCCGCTGAATTCCGTTAGCATTCCAAGCAACAAACCTGACGGTCAAGCTAAACAACAAGCACAAAACCCTTCACTTCCCACTCTCTGCCTAACAAAACACCAGCCGCCCATAACAGGTTGGCTGGTGTTATCTCAGCTGCAATTGTGCTCTCCTCCAATTATCTAACTCCCGCCGGCTCCACTTCCCCCATCATCCCACTCCATGCACAGCTTCTGGAAGAAATCCCGGAACACTGGGCTGCGGTAAATGTGATATATACACCGGATGTGATGCCGGGTAGCCGTATCTTAGAAAATCCCCGGTTCATCATTTTCCTTCGTCTCCGTAGCAGCGGATTTCATAAACAGCCGCCGAAGGGTCGCCATTGGTGGCCTGTATCACCAGACGCAGCCTTGCCGTGCGGACAGCTTCAGGCAGTCTATGCCGCCGGTGCCGCTGGTAGTTATCGCGGATAGACAGCACCTCCTGCCAGCCGTTTTCTCCGAAGGCTTCAAGGGTATAATCCTTGGGACATTGCGGGTCCCGGTAAAATGGCGCATAGGCATGGTATTCCCGGATCAGATGCCCCGGGAAGGTCAACTCCACCGTGCGGATAGTCTGTTCCCCGTTCCATTCCAGTTCCAACCATTGGGAGAGGGGCTGCGCCGGGTCGGAGCGCCACAGGTTGGTGCTGCGGTGGGGCCGGGTCACGCCGGAGAGGACGTTGGCGGCACCGTACACGGGCTGCGGCGGCTCCACCTTGAAGCTTAGCGTCACACCGTTGTCATAACGCCGCATTTTGCCCAAGCCGATTTCAAAGGCAGCCATATGTCCAGGCTCCAGCATACCCGCTTTATGCCAGGAGACATGTTCATTCGCTAAGAGGTCTAGACGGACATAGCTGTTCTCCGGCAGACCGTTCTCTGCGCTCAAGCCAACCGGCCAGTCTACCCATATTTGCTCCCCGGGAGGAACGGACAAGGCGGTTTCCGCAAGGGGCGCGCCTGGTTCGGTGCGGTAATCCCAAATGTGGTCAACAGGAAGCAGCGCCGCCTGTATAGTTTGTGTCTGGCCCGATTCATTGCTCAGGCAGACAGACAGCTTGTCGATTCTCCCTCCGCTTGCGGCGATCCATTGTCCCCGGCGGTGTGTCAGACGGTCATGGGCGGTCTGATGATTCTGATCCCGCCATACAGCCAACCCTTCATGGTAGCCCGCGGATTCCGGCCCGGCTCCTGCTGCCCTTGCTTCACTGCTGGCGGTTACGGCGGCCTGTCTGGCCAGATCAGCTGGGTCCTCATTGCAGACGTTGGGCAGGAAGCAGCCGTCGCGCAGCAGGGTTTGTTGAATCTGGCGCACCGTTTCAGCCGGAAGCTGCGAGACGCGGATGCCTTGCCGTTGGGCGGCCGCTGCCGCCAATCCGGCTGCCTGGCCCATCAGGGCCGTTGTGGACATCACCCGCACCGTGCCGAGAGCGGCATGGGTCACACTCACATTCCGGCCTGCCATCATCAGATTGTCCATGTCCTTGGCAATCATAATCCGCAGCGGAATACCATACGGGCCGCAGTAGCTTTTGACCGCATATTCGCTGGTCTGGGAATAACCCTCCTTGCTGGCCCGCTCACTGTGTTTGGCCAGAAGACCACCCGGCGTATGCAGATCAAGAAACCAGCCGCCGAAGGCAATCTCATCCTCGAACACGGTGAGGTTGGCCGGATCATGCTCTGTCATCAGATATTGGCCCATGATTCTGCGGCTTTCCCGCTTGCCCGGCACCTGCCCAATCCATTCCAAAGCGTAGTTGGCCGCCTTCTCCTTCAGCTTCGGGTCCTTGTTCTTGATCCAGTCCCAAACCCCCAGCGTGTGGCGGGTAAGCTCATGCCGGATATCCTCCGCGTCGTGGATGGTGTCCCACGGGACTCCGATTTCCAGCCACCAGTAACCGCCCCGCAGCTCCTTGGGAAGCCGGCCGTCCTCATAAAAGTAGCTTGCGTCCTCATGCTTCACCGCCCAATCCGGTGCAGTGAACGGCACCGGTTTGCCCATATCCCGGGCCCGAAAGTGAATGGAGTTTCCCATGATATCCCGGCTGGCCAGCTCCGGCGCGTGGTACTCGCCGAATTCCTCACGCCCTTCCGAGCCCATTCTCCATTCGCAGCCTGCCAGATCCGCCACCACACCGTCCCCGGTGCAATCGATGAAGGTTGCAGCCGCGAAGGTGATTTCCGTTTCCGCATTGGACACCCGTCCGGTCACGGAGCGTATGGTACGGCCGCCGTTCTTCTCAACGGCAAATACGGTGGTGTTGAGCCGGATGGTCAGGTTGGGTGTGCTGACTGCCATATTGTACATGGTCATATCCCAGACGCTGTTGGTCCAGCCGTTCTCCCAAATTTCCTCGTGATTGACTGCCCGCTCCTCAATCAGCAGCTCGGAGATAATGCCCGTTTCCCTGGCATAAGCATGAAAGGCCGCAGCTCCATGGGGCGTAACCCTGATCTCCGACGAGCTGTTGCCCCCGAAGACCGGGCGGTCCTGGATAAGACAGGTCTTGGCCCCGTGGCGCGCAGCGGATACGGCAGCACAGAAACCCGCCAAACCGCCGCCGATAACCACCACATCATAATGCTCTGCAATAGATTTCATTTCTAATCCTCCCATTCTTTAAAACGTTTTAAACAAAAGACGAAAATAACTCTTTCGCTATCTTCTTTTGATTTTATAAGCATACATCTATTTTCGTCAACGGTTTTTTTAAAACGTTTTAAATTTTGGACGCGCACTGAGTAATGCTAAGGGTGACGGCAGCTTCGGTCACACTACCCAGGCAGAATCACCGATAAGGGAAGTCTAGTTTCCCTTATTGGCTTCTCCCTCCTCTTAATCTATGAATAACAGTAGGGCATGTTCCGCTATTTCTCCATAATCAAGCATATACGCCGGTAAAACGGTCCAATAGCGGAAATCTGCCTGGCCTTATATCCGGTTTCTCCCCAGCTTGGATAAAATAAAGGTAATTAACCTTCCGCTATCCCTAAGGGGCGGCTATTCGCCGGGATGCACAGGGCGGACCAGGGTCCTATACTGCCGAGCCACCCACTCCCGGTGCGCTTGTGCTCTGCCTTTGTACCAGACTGACATCCACCCAGGTCTCCCTCTCCACGGTCTTTCCCTCCAACAGCCCAATCACGGCTTGGGAGGCAGCGAAGCCGATGGCATCATGAGAGACATGCACCGTGGTCAACGGCACCTTCAGCAGATGAGTGTTGGGAATATTGTCGACTCCGGCAACGGAAATATCCTCCGGCACCCGCAAGCCTGCATCCAGCAGCGCCTCCAGCACACCGATGGCAATGAGATCATTACCCCCGATCACCGCACTGGGCATAGCAGCGCCGGACTGGATCAGCTTGCGCATGGCCAAGTAGCCCGATTCCTGATAATAATCGGCATAGTAGACCCGGTGTTCGGGCACCGGCAGCCCTGCCTCCGCAAACGCCCTCCGGAACCCGGTCATCCGCAGCTCGGAGGAAACCAGCTTCGGCGAGTAGCCGATAAACGCGATATCCTGATGCCCCAATCCAAGCAGATGGCGCGTCAACAGCTCCATGCCTGTGGCATAATCCGCATTGACGGAATAGCCTAGCTCCCCGCATGGCCGGTTAATAAAAACCATGGGCTTGGTTTCACCTGCAATATCTGCCGCCGTCTCCAGTGGCATGCGGAGCCCCATAAAAACGGCCGCGTCGTACCCTTTGCCTGCCGCAATGGCTTGCAGCTGCTCCTGCTCCATATCCGCCGTGGCGATTTGCAGCATCATGTGAAAGGGAGACTCAGACAATCCCCGGGACAAATGCTTCAGCGTTTCGAAATAAAACGGGCTGTTGAAGTAATCGTATTGGGGTCCCGACATAAAAACCAGAACATTATTGGATTTGCCCCCTTGAAGGCCTTGGGCCAGCCGGTTCGGGACATAATTCATTTGTTTGGCCAACTGCTGGATCTTCCGTTTGGTGGTCAGGCTAACTCCCGGCTTATCGTTCAGGGCAAGCGATACCGTAGCCGGCGATACTCCTGCCAGCTTGGCTATATCCTGGATTTTTGATGACATGCTCCCACTCCTACTCCCGCCGTTCTCTTATTCCCCTGATTATAAAACGTTTTAAAGGGGGAAGTCAAAGCACTTCAATCCTCCAGGAGCCGCCCGTTGTCATGCCATTGGCCGTACATTTTATTCTCCCTGGTGCTGGCAATAAACTTATCCAGCCTGCTCTGAAACAATTCAGGCTGATGCTTATAGCTTTGGATGGTGTCAACCCGGATCCGCCGGTACAGCTCTGGAAACGCCAGAAAGTTGCGGCTAACCTGCTCTTCCTCTTGCAGTCTTTGGGCGATCACTGCATCAATCCTGAATGCTTCAGGGGACATATCGGGAAGCACTTTTCTTCCCTCCTCCCTCATCAACCCGAGACGCTCCAACCGCCGGACCCGTTCCTTATTCAGCTCGGTCCAAGAGCTGGTTTTACTGCGGGAAGACAGCCGCTGCGCCGTTTGGGTTTCCGACAGCTTCTTTTTCACACTGTCGATCCACCCGACGCATAGCGCCTCCTCCACTGCATCCAGATAAAGCAGCTTTCCCGGCTCCGGCACCATACTTACGATGACCCAGCAGCAGCTTTCCGTGTTGCTATGTTGCACGAGCCATTCCCGGAGGGATTCCCGGGTTGTTGCCGGAAGCAGATTTTGTATATCCATACCGGGGCAAACCCTCCTCTAACTACATGGTTTCCACAGGCTCCTGATACCAAAAAAACGCGTAGTCACTCATGGCGGAGGCATACCCAAGCTGGCGCAGCATGGTGGACACATTGCCTCTGTGATAGGTGCCGTGATTGACAAGATGGAGCAGCATTTCCGATAAACGGGTGTGGCGGACCCCGGCAAAGGGATTATCCAGCTGAAGGGTTTGCTCCAGATCAGTCTGTTTCCGAAGCCACTCTTGAAATTGCCCTGATTGCTCTGCAAATATGTCCATATATTGCTCCACAGTATC
>JAQSYT010000165.1 GCA_029256065.1 Paenibacillaceae bacterium | reverse complement strand
GATTTTGCCTGCCTGCAGCCCCAACGTATACTGCTCTGTCTCAGACAGCAAGGTTTTTGAGGATAAGGGCATGATGGTTTGTAAATCTTCTCCATCAATCCAACTCTGCATGGAGTAAACACCTTCGTCACACACGCCAAATTCTATCGGTACGCACATGGGAATACGAAGCGCGGCAATCTGTTCCATCATGGAAAACAACATTTTCTTTGATTCATACTGGGAAAGCGGAGAAACACGGAGTAAATATTTTATTCCGTCTGTTGTAATGATGCAGTACTTTTTATCTCCCGACCATCCTTTTGTTATGGGCTCCCTGCTTACAATGGTATTGAATATGGAGTTAGTTGACATTGTCTGCTCCTTAACATTACATTTCAGATAAATGACAAGTATCATTAAAGACCTTTAAAATATGCTGCTGATAACCGTTCACCTGGAGTATAGATAAGCTGCCCACCGATGCAATGAAACAGGAGCTTGCTAGCATCTCAGGTTTGAAACCCATCCACCATGCTATGATATAACCCATTGTTCCACCGTGAGTTGAAATTAATAAGTTCTTTTCCTCCGAGTTGTACAGTCTTGTCATACAATTACATACCCGGTTATAAAATTCCCTATATGTTTCACCACCTGGAAATTGCTGATAGTCTATATCAAAACCATCGCTAGTTCTAGGATTTCTATTTTGTCTGGCCCATTCTTTAGTTTTTCCTGCAGCCTCTCCTGTATTAATTTCTCTAAGTTGATCCTCTTCATGTACCGCTAATTCTAGCTTTCCTCCAATAATTTCTGCCGTTTGCTTGGCCCTTAACAAATCGGAAGCGTATATAGTAAATTCGTCACGATTAATCATTTTTTCAAGTCTAACTCCAATGCGTTCAGCTTACTTTCTCCCCAAATCAGTAAGCGGAGTATCTGTCCATCCGCCTGACATATTATTTATGTGGTGCTCTGATTGACTGTGTTGAATAATAAAAATTTCTCTCACATTAACTTCCTCCCCTTGTATCTATGAATCTACCGAGCATCCTTATTATATTGGATATGCCAACAAATGGATAGGTTGTTGGTATCGTAATCTTGTGTTAACGGTAGAGTCTGTTACGTGAGGTTGCTTAGCCATAGATACTTCTTATCTGAGGAACCCCAGGTTTTTCCCGTTGGCATACAAAAAACGTCACCACATAATGTGATGACGTTCCTTTTTGTATGGAGCCTAGGGGGATCGAACCCCTGACCTCATCGCTGCCAGCGATGCGCTCTCCCAGCTGAGCTAAGGCCCCGTATTTGCCGGTGATTCTGCCGGACAAGAATTAATTATACCTATGCTTTTTGTAAAACGCAAGCGAGATTTTTGCTGGTTTTCCCTCCTGTTATGACAAGGATAATTAGACAAAGGTTAGCTAATTAACCTGCAAAAAAGAGGCCAGTCTTGGCCTCTTATTGTCTCTCACCCTGCTCGCCAGCCAGGCTGTCCATCCCCCAGCCTGCCGGATACTCCGGCGACAGGCTGACGGGCAGCCTGCCCTGCGGCGGCAGCTGGCCCGCCAGCACCTGGGCGGCGGCCAACAGCATTGCCGGCCTGTTCTCGTAGCAGGCCGCATAAGCGTGGACCTGCGGAAACTCCCGCAGGTCATAGGGATTGCGCAGCGCCACCGCCGTGACCGTAGCGCCGGGCAAAGCAGCCAGCCGCCGCACCAGGCTGGCTTGCCCTAGAGCAAAGGCGGCGTTGTACACGCCCGCCACAATCTGCAGGCGGCCGCCCTGCGCCGCCGCCAGCACTGCCTCCTGCTCCGCCGCCGTTGGCTCTGTGCCGATCGTGATCTCCAGCACATCCGCCACATGCGGAGCCAGCGCTTTCCCCAGGGTCATTGCCTGGGGAATCACTTCATCCACCTCGGTGCTCCGCCGCACCTCCGGCCAGATCACCAGCGTCGGCGCTTCCCGCCGCAGCGGCAGAGCCCCCGTCCCTGCCTTCACCAGCGTAACACACCGCCGGGCGGTTTCCTCCACCCAGGTCTGGTGCTTCTCATCACCAATTGGCAGCACACCTGCCGCTTTCGCCTGCCGCCACGCTTCCTCACGCCGGGTTTTTGCCCTTACAATCCGTGCCACTGCTTCATCGATCCGCGTCATAGGCAGCTCACCGTTCTCCGCGGCAGCATACAGCGCCTCTAACGCTTCAATCTGCCGGTCCTCCCTGTGGCTGACTAATACTATATCTGCACCGGCGGCCACTGCCAGCACGGCCCCCCGGCCTACACCAACGGTTTGCGAGATGGCGTTCATCTCCAAACAATCGGTGACGACAACGCCATCGTAGCCTAATTTCTCCCGGAGCAGCCCTCCCAGGATAGGCGGCGACAGAGTAGCCGGCATTCCGCTGGGGTCACAGGCGGGAAACCGCACATGAGCGGTCATAATGGCGTCTACCCCCGCTTCAATTGCCCTGCCGAACGGAGGAAGCTCCACCTGCTCCAGACGCTCCATACGATGCCGTACCAGTGGAAGCTCATGGTGGGAATCTGCAGCAGTATCGCCATGACCGGGGAAATGCTTTGCGCAAGCGCTTACACCCCTCTCCTGATATCCCCGCACCGCAGCTGCTCCTAATGCCGCCACCAGCTCCGGGTTTTCTCCGAAGGACCGCACCCCTACCACGGGATTGGCCGGATTGTTATTCACATCCACACAGGGGGCGAAGTTCAGGTTAATCCCCAGCTGGCGTAATTCGCTACCCGAGATGCGCGCTACTTCATATGCATACTCCGGCTTGCCCGCCGCCCCCAGAGCCATGTTGCCCGGTGCCAACGCCACCTCACGGTCAATTCTTGCCACCATGCCGCCTTCTTGATCCACCGCAATCCATAACGGAGGTCCGCCCGGAGCAACGCTGGCCTCCCGCAGACTTCGGGACAGCTCCGCCACCTGGGTAACCGATCCAATATTGCGCCGGAAGTAAATAATGCCGCCCACCTGATAATCTCTAATTAGCCGGAGGATACTCTCCGGCGGAGTGGTCCCCTCAAAGCCGCACATCACCATCTGCCCAAGCTTTTGCCTGAGACTCCAGCCCGCCGGCTCCCCAATGCCATCCGCATTTTGCTTGCTGTTGTGAACATTGCCCATAGCCTCTGTCACATCCTTATTTTCCCGGCTTACCCTTTCCCGCCGGTACTCTCCTGCCTCACTGCTTTCCGCGCCTCCCGATACTCCGAGGGCAGCTCTCCGGTCAGCTTTTGGAACACCTTATTGAAATACCGCCGCTCCGAATAGCCTACTGCCCGGCTGATTTCCGTCACACTTTTATCCGTCAGAACCAGCAGGGATTTGGCCAGCTCCACCCGCTCGGAGGTCACATATTCCACGAAGGTCACCCCATACCGCTGCTTAAAAAGAAGACTGAAATAGCTGGAGCTGATGCCCAGCGCCCCTGATACCTCATCCACCCCCATGTCCCGGGACAGGTTGCGGTGAATGTAATCCTTAGCCGCATGCATCAGCATATCGCCGGATTTTTTACTCAGAGCGGTGGACAGGCTATCCTCCACGATCCGCTCCACCACCTCCAACAGATCCTTCACCCGGTCTGTTTGCTCCATCATGGTCCAGATTTCATGCTCCTGGGCCGCTGACAGGACGTCCAGCCCCCGCATTTCGCGCAGCAAATGAAGCACGATGAAGTAGGCCAGCTTTTCCGCATGGGCCAAGGATTGCCCCGACAATACCCCCAGCTGCTGATTCACGCGAACCAGCTTTTCCTTAACCTGGGCCCGGTCACAAATCTTCAACGCCGACACCAGCTCGGCGATGGTCTCCCACAAGGCGCTGCGCCGGGCCTCCCCGCCTTCCCCCAAGCGGTAGACCACCACAGAGCAGTCCTGTTCCTCGGCCAAATGCACGCTGCGCTGCAAGGAACGAAATGCCCGGGGCAGCTCCTCCATAGCCAATGAGGCCAGACAAATCCCAAACGCCAGCCCGATTTTCACATGTGTGCGTACACTCTCCTGCAATTCCTCCGCTAACCTGTGACCCTCCACCTCGCCTATGCCGCCGTCCTCCAAACGCCGCTCCACCAGAATGCACCATTCCCCTTCACGGGTTTGCAGGACAGCATGGCGCAAGCCCTTCATCGCCAGTGTATCCTTCAATACATTGCGGATGGCAAAATTCCACAGCTTCCGGTTCTGCTCCGAGGCCAGCCGGTATTGCCGTGCATACTCGTGAATATCCGCCAGCAGCATGAAGTAGCGGACCCGCTCCAGACCCTCCAGATTATCTCCCACCATATCATGGGGAATCACCGCGCCGTAGTCCATGATCATATCGTACAAAAGCTTCTCATACGCCAGCTCCATGGCTTGCCCGAACATCTGCTCCTCGCTGGTCCGCTCCGTACGGTCCCGCCGGATGGATTCTGCCAGCTTCCCGATCACCCGGGTCAGCTCATCATAGTCGAAGGGCTTCAGGATGTAATCCTTCACCCCCAGCCGGATCACCGAACGGGCATATTCGAAGTCCTGGTACCCGGTCAGCATAACTACCTCCGCCCGGCAATCCGTCCCGGCCAACGCCTCCAAAAAAGCAATGCCGTCCATGACTGGCATACGAATATCACAGAGAATCAGATCAGGCTGGAGGAGCTTCACCTGCTCCAATGCCTGAAGGCCATTGTTTGCCGTCCCTGCCACCTCAATGTCCATTTCCTTCCAAGGCAGCACCTGGCGCAGATTCTCCAGAATTTTCGTCTCATCATCCACCAGCAGGGCCTTCAGCCTCATGGTCTGCTGCCTCCTTCCTCTATCAGCGGCAGCACCAGCTTAATCACGGTGCCCCCGCCCGGGCTGCTGGAGAGGAACAGCCCGTACCGCATACCGTACCCGATGCGGATGCGGTCCGCCACATTACATACGCCTAAGCCCCGCCGCTCCCCTGTTTCCGGCAGATCCTCATGGGCTGCACCTGCGCCCCGCTGGCTCTCGTACTGGAACGCCGCCAGCTTGCACGGCTCCATCCCGATGCCGTTGTCCTCCACCCAGAAGACCATCCGGCCATCCTCCGCCTCCGCCCTGACCCGGATGCTGCCCATATAGCCAATCCCCTCAAAACCGTGCTGGATGCTGTTCTCCACCAGCGGCTGCAACGACAGCTTGGGCATGGTGCAGCCCATCAGCTCCTCCGGGACCTCAATGTGATACTCGAACAGCTCCTCGAAGCGGAATTTTTGAATCTCCAGATAGCTGGTGAGATGCTGAAGCTCCTGCTCTACTGTGATCACATCCTTCTGCTGGATGCTGATCCGCAGCAGATTCCCCAGCCGGGCCACCATCTGGCTGACTTTCCTGCCCTGATTTTGCACCGCCAATATATTGATAGACTCCAGCGCATTAAACAGAAAATGAGGTTTGATCTGAGCCTGCAGCGCCTGCAGCTCCGCCAGCTTCTTCCGCTCCTGCTGGCGCATTACCTCGTTAAGCAGCTCCGCCACCCTGGATACCAGACTATTGAAGCCTTTTGCCAAAAGTGACATTTCATCCGAACCCTCCACCGGCAGCCGTGCCGACAGATCCCCGCGTTCCACCATACGCATGAACTTCACCGTCAGAATCACCTGACGGGTCACCCGGTTGGTGAAGAACAGCAGGAACAGCACCGCCGAGAAGGCGCAGACCAGGAGCAGCACCCCCAGCCACCGGGCATACAGCATCACCTCCCGGGACAGGGATACCCAAGAGGTAACCGAAACCAGCCGCCAGTCCTCCACCCCCAGCTCCACACTGGCCAACAGACTGTCCTGAGTCTCGAACCGGGTCCGCCCCGTCTGGTAAGCATCTCCGCCGTCTATATGGCGGTATTCCGTCAGCTCCTTCAGCTGCCGGCCGTCCACTGCCCCGCCGCTGCTGTCAAAAAACACTAACCCACTCCCCGATACGATCAGGAAGCGGGTAGCGTACTGCTCCTCCTTAAAGCGGAAATGGCGGAACACCGTTTCCAGTCCGGAATTTTTCATCTGCACCAGCAGCATGCCCTTATCCCGCAGGGTGAGAATGTCCTTCACCACCCGAATCTGCGTAAACTCCGTACCCGCCCCCGTAATCTGCGGGTATTCTCCGGGTCCCACCCATAAGGGAAGCCCCTGGCGCCTCACAGCAGCCCGGTACACTGGCTCCTCCCTGAAGTGCCCGAAGGGCATGGCCGAGAAGGATTCCTTGGTGAAAATCTGATTCACCCTGCTGTTCTGGAAGGTATACATAAAGGCATAGCTGACAGACGGATGATTCACCAGAAGCTCCCGGAAGCTGCGCTGCACCTTGTTTAGCTCCAGGTAGTCAATCTTATCGATTTCCTTCCCGCTGTCCGAGCGGTTGTTCAGCACATCCTGAAGGGAGTCGCTGGCTACCGTGCTGTCCGTCACCTTATCCATTTCCATAAAGCTGAAGCTGACGCTTTGGCTCAAGGCCCGCAGGGTCAGCTCCGATTGCTGGGCATACTTTTCCTCGATAATCCCGCTTAACAGATGATAGCCCAGAATCCCCAGAACAGACAGGGGCAGGATGAAGCACAGGAGAAACGCGCCAAACAGCTTTCCTTTTAAGGTCATATGCTTTAGCGTTCCTCCTTCGCTTCTGTGTGCCCCATGCTGTCTCCATCGACGAATGCTTGTCACAGCCGGACCGGCATATATGCTGCGGTTCAAGTCCGTTTACCTGTTTACATATTCGCCAATCCCTGCCATCATTCCTCCTTGGTCAGCCCTTGACGCTGCCTGCGGTGATGCCTTCAATAATCTTCTCCTGGAGGAAGCCGTAGAGGATCAGGACAGGCACCACACTATAGACAATTCCTGTGCAGATCAGTGCGTAATTGGTTTGAAAAGAGTCCCGGAAGCCCACCATACCTGTGGGCAGCGTCTTCAGAGAATCCTTGCTGATAAAGAAATTGGCCAGCAAATATTCGTTCCACACCCCCAGGAAGTTGACGATGAATACCGTCACCAGGACCGGCAGGCAAACAGGTAACACAATGCGGATGAACAGCCCCAATGCACTCAAGCCATCCATGATCCCCGCCTCCTCCAGCTCACCGGGAACCGACTTCATAAAGGCAGCGATGAGCAGCACACTCATGGGGATGGCCCCCGCCGTATAAGGCAGGAACAAGGCCCAGTGGGTATTCAGAATTCCCATCCGCATCACCAGAATATACTGGGCAATAAACAGGACGTTGCCGGGGATAAGCATACCCAGAAGCACGAATTGGTACAGAACCCTGCTGGTCCGCAGCAGCTTCATCCGGGTCAGCGCAAAGGCGCAGGCCGCTGCCAGGAGCACCCCCACCGCCGCCGAGGTCAAGGACAGGTACAAGCTATTGAAGAAATAGACGCTGATTTTGGCCTTTACCCAGGCCTGCACATAGTTCTGGAAGTACAGGTCCGTGGGGAAGCCAAAGGGATGGCTGGCAATTTCAAGATTGCTCTTTTTTAAGGAAGAGAAGACCACGAACACGAAGGGAAACAGGATGACGGCCACATACACCAACAGCACCACATGAGGCAATAACCGCTTGAGCTTGATTCCGGCTGTCATTCGCTGCTCCCCCCTTCCATGGTCCCCCCCAGGGTGAACTGGTACAAGGCGGTGAGCACCAGGGCAAAGGCGAAGATAATCAGGGAAATGGCGGTGCCAAACCCGTAGCTGGGATTAACCCCCATAGCCTGATTGACCAGATACGAGGCCATTACCTCCGTGGCTCCCACGGGTCCGCCCTTGGTCATAACCAGGATAATGTCCACCACCCGCATGGCTCCGGCGATGGAGAGCATCACCACCACGGAGATAATGGGACGGATCAAGGGAACGGTGACATACCAGGCCCGCTTGAAGCCGTCGGCCCCGTCAATCTCGGCGGCCTCGCCAATTTCCCGGGGAATAGCCAAGATAGCTGCCAGCACCAGGACGATGTAGAAGCCGATCCACTGCCAAGCATTGGTGATCAGCACCGCCAGCATAGCCCACTTGCCCTCCGCCAGCCAGTAGATGGGCTCCACGCCGAACAAGCCAAGAAGCTTGTTCAGCGGACCGATTTCCGGCTCATAGATGAAGCCCCAGAGAATGCCGATGACGGAGGTAGACAGGATGGACGGGATGAACACCGTGGTCTTATAGAAACGCTGGAGCCGCCGGACGCCGCTGATGAGGATGGCGAAGAAGATGATCAGCGGCACCTGGACGCCTACAGAAAACAGGATAAAATACAGATTATTCAGGATCGCTTTGTGAAAATCCGGGTCCCCGAAGGCTTTGGTAAAATTCCCGAAGCCCACAAATTTGTATTGCTCCAGCCCGTTCCAGTCTGTGAAGGCATAGAAGGAGGAGCTCAGCATGGGATAGACAAAGAACAGGCAGTACAAGGCCAGTGCCGGCGCCACCAACAAGATATAAATGGCCGGATTACGAAGGGTTTGCTTCATGATGTGCGTCCTTTATTTGGAATTGGCTTGCTTTTGCACCTGATCCAGCTTGTCGGTGACTTGCTTGGCTGTTGCCCCTCCGGAGATGAGCTTTTGAATTTGGGTTTCCGTTTCCTTGTACACTTCAGACTGGATGGTGGAGTCAAAGTGGGAGAAAGCGCCCCCGGCCTTATTCACAATATCTGTTACCTGCTTCACCAGCGGGTCCTGCACCTTGCCCAGGGCATCGGCAGAGATCTTCATGGAAGGCAGCACACCGTCCTCCAGGAGACCACGAAGCTGCATGTCATCATTAAACAGGTTCTTGATAAACGCCTTCACCGCCGTCAGCTCATTGGGCTTGAGGTTGGAGGAGAAGCCGTAGCCGTTGGCGTAGTTGCCGTTGATAAAGGTTTGATTGCCCGTTCCGCCTGTCACCGCCGGCATGGAGAAGTAGCCTACCTTATTGGTCAGCTCGCCTGCCTGAGCCTGATCCTTGAACACCGAGGAGCGCCAGCTGCCGTCGAACATCATGGCTCCCTTGCCCGTCAGGAATTGGTTCAGCATATCCGGGTATTCCATACCCAGCTCGCCCTTGGTGAAGTAACCCTTCTTGACCCATTCCTCATATTTGGAAAATGCAGACACTACCTCGGGAGCACTCCAGGCCTTCTTTCCGGTAGCAAAGCCTTCGATAGAATCGGGACCGGCGTACCGCCCGATGAGCGTATTCAACAGCATGTTAGGCACCCATGCACCCTTGGAGCCCATGGCAAAGGGGGTGATTCCCTTCTCCTTCAGCTTAGCCGCTGCGGATTCCAATTCCTCCCAGGTAGCCGGAACCTTCAGGCCATTTTGCTCGAACAAGGGTTTATTGTAGAAGAATCCCTCTGTGTTGCCGCCAATAGGCAGGCCATATACCTTACCGTCCAGAATGAACTGGTTCAGGTTAATGAACTTCGTATCAATCCCCAGCTCCTTCAGAATAGGGGTCAGATCCAGGAGGCGCCCCGCCTTGGCATACTTCAACGCATCCCCGGCACCGCCGAACAGGTCAAAGATCTTCGGCGGATTGCCTGCCGCCATCTCTGCCGGGAGCTTGGTGAAGCGGTTCACCTGATCCTCCACACCGTCCAGCTGCAGGGTCAGACCGGGCACATCCTGCTGCGTTTTTTTGACCACATCATCGAGAATCGCCTTGCGGAACTTCTGGGCTTCACCAATCTGGATGTGCCGCAGGGAAACGGTGAAGGGCTCCGCCTTGGGTGCGGGGGAAGCTTGAGGCGATGCGGTGGCGGCGGTACTGGCGGCAACGGATGCAGCAGCCGAGGGTGCGGCACTGTCCTTGTCGTCTCCGCAGCCAGCCAGCACCGCGGCAGACGCAAGAACGGTGGTCATGGCAAGCGTTATAGCTTTTTTCATTGGATGGGACCTCCCATGTAGGATCTATTTGGATTACACCCTGATTATATTCCGGTAGGCCAAAGCCCGGCAGATTCAAATTTCCATTATCAGGGGGCAAAATCCTCTACAGGGGGATGCAGATTTTTTTGACGCAGGTGGAAAAGGGACGGAAACACCCCGGATTGCGGACAGGGGTTTGATATACCACAATCCGAAACATTTGTGATCATTTGATTTCGTTTATTATCATTTACGTTGATTGATAAGCTTGTTTTAAAGTAACAAATCTTCGTTAACACTTGAATTAACGAAAATAAATTTCTTTATTTGTGGTAAAATGAAGCAGAGAAACATTTAAGGGTGTGATGTATCTGTACTCACCGAACTTCGAGTTTACAAATGTAATGGTAAAAGACTTAATGTCAATTGAACACTCTAAAGCTATTGTGGATGTATTACCTATTCCTTCTGATGTGGAAAAACAGCTACGGGAAAAAGCGCGTTTAAAAATGACTCACTATTCTACCAGAATAGAGGGAAATCCGTTGAGTTTCGAACAGGTTTCTCAAGTTGTAAAGGCGAAGCGTGATGGTTCTCGAATAAGAGCTGAAGAAGAGGTAAGAAACTACTGGGAGGCACTTTCTTTTTTAAATACTGCACGAAGACTGAAATACCCCATTAATGAGCCATTTATCAAAAGGTTACACTCGATTATCGAAAGAAGAGGCGTCGGTAGAAAGACTATTGCGAGCTCATACAGAGGACCAACTCCCCCAGGCACACTGTTTGCAGTTTACGATGCTGAAACTAGACAGCCTGATTATATCCCACCAGAATGGATTGAGGTTCCACAATTGATGTCTGAATTAGTGGAATGGATTAACAAGGAAGAGGCGCTTCCCATTCCGATAAAAGCAGCTATAGCGGCATATCAGCTGCTGACAATTCATCCCTTTGATGATGGGAATGGCAGAACATCCAGAGCCTTGGCTTCTTATATTTTATCTACCGGTGGATACAATCTAAGAGGATTTAATTCAATGGAGGAATATTATTTCGCAGATTTGTCAGGGTACTATAAAAACATTCAAATGGATTTACCCGTTTTATACTATGATGGGCGAGACAACCCGAAAAGTCTCTCGCCATGGATTGAGTATTTTTGTAGAATTATGTCATATGCTTTTCAACAGGTTGCGATTTCTGCTCAAAAGAAT
>JAQSYT010000164.1 GCA_029256065.1 Paenibacillaceae bacterium | reverse complement strand
TGTCAAAAAAGAACTTTGACAGGCTCTAGTTTGAGCATGCCAAAAACGAAGGTGTGACAGAGGCGCTTGACAGGTTTCGTTCATATCAACGGAAGTGAGCGCCCTTATTCCGCAGAAAATGGTCCTGCTAGATTTCTAACGGAAGCAGAAGCCCTTATTTGCCTTCGCCGCGGGGACAAACCCTTGTTTTCGGCCAAATAACGTCTCTCACTTCCGTTAAAATCCGGAAAGGCTGTTTTTTGCCCCAATAGCGGCGCTCACCGCCATTCCCGCAGCCTTCACAGGAGCCGCGGCGCCGCAGGAGGGTGCCTGGGGAAAAGTGCTCCAAACACCCGCAGCAGCTCCCTGCCGCTCCTACCCTCAGCTTTCCTGGAGCAAAGCGTGCCGTTTTTTGAACCGGAAATAATAGGGTACCTCAAAAGCCAGCATCAGGGTCCAGCCGATAGCGTTGGCGTAAGCTGTGCCGTTAAGCCCTAGATGGGGGACCAGTAGAAACACAAACAGCACTCTGGTGCTGATTTGAATCAGCGTGGAAACCAGGGTGATCTTCATATTGCCCATTCCCCGGAAGAATCCCTGAATCCCGTTGGTAAACGCAGGGAAGATGTAGAAAAGCGCCATCAGGCTCAAATAATCCGTGCCCAGCCGGATGGTAGAGATGTCCTCCGCATTTACAAACAGCTTCATAATCGGCCCCTTCAGGCTGAAGGCCAGCACACCCACCAGAATCCAGTAACAAAACTCCAGCCTCAGGCCAACCCTCAGGCCGGATAACACCCGTTCCTTTTTCCCCGCGCCGCGGTTCTGGGCCACATAGGTCATCATTCCATGAGAAATGCTCTGCTGCGGGGTAAATGCAAAATCGTCCACGCGGTTCACGGCATTAAATGCGGCGATGGCATCCACCCCCAGCGGATTAACCACACCCTGGATAATCAGCTTCCCGATGGGCTGGGCGGACTGCTGCATGGCCGTAACGGCGCCGTGCCGGAGAATCCGGTCCAGCATGCCCCGGTCAAAGCGCAGATCCGTCTTGCCCAGGCGAAGCAGGGGAACCTTGCGGTAGATATACACAATACAGAACAGCGCCGAGCAGGCTTCGGCGATATTGGTACCCAGGGCAGCTCCTGCAACACCCCAGTCCAAGACTGCGACAAAAAACAGATCAAGAACGGCGTTCAAAACGGAGGCAATGGCCAGAAACCGGACAGGTGTTTTGGAGTCGCCGACACTTCTCATGGCTGCCGAAACTGCATTATACAGATAAATGAACGGAGTGGCTGTCAGGCTGATGCGGAGAAACAGGGTGGAGGAGTCCATAATTTCCTGAGGGACGCCAAGCAGCCTCAGCAAACCGGGTGCGAAGATCAGGCCCAGCACCATAATGAAAACAGAAAAAATGCCTCCGAACAGCAGGGTGGTGGAGACAGCCTTCTTCAGCTCCTTCTCATTGCCGGCGCCGAACAGCTCGCTCATCAGAACGGAGGCCCCGATACATATGCCGGATATGCCCAGTATCAGAATATTGAGGATAGGGGTGGAGGTTCCTACCGCAGCCAACGCGTCTTTGCCGGCGAACCTGCCGATGATAATGGAGTCTACCGCATTGTACGTCAGCTGCAGCATATTTCCGAGAATAAACGGAATGGAAAAGTGGAGCAAGTGTTTTGCCGTGTTGCCGCTGGTCATGTCCCGGATCATAATTCAACACTTCTTTCATCGTCGTTGTCAGGATTATTGTAGTCATCTGACGGTGAAGCTTCAACGGCGATGGACAGGAATGTGTTTCAAAATGAAACTATTTTAGCCTTCTCCATAAAGTGCTGTGGCTAATATCCAGCCGTTTCTCCACCTTGGCCTGGTTCATTCCCTCTTCTTCCATAACATGCCGGATGATCCTGGCCTCAATGTCCTTCAAGCTTCCGGTCAGATCCATAGGCACCAGTGAGGCATGGGCATAATGATTCTGCTCCTGCTCAAGGGCGTGGCGGACATGGTTCTCGGGAATATAGGCGCCGGAACTGCCCAACGCCAGCTCATTCAAAACCCGCATAAACTGCCGCAGATTTCCCGGCCAGCGGTATTCGCTTAAGAGGCGGATTCCTTTCTCCCTGATGCCCACGGCACGGGTACCGCACCGGACATCCAATGCAGCCAGATACATGCTGACCATATTGGGAATGTCGGGGGCGTAAGCAGCAAGGGGCTTCAGTTCAATTCTCACTTCGTCCAAATAAGGTCTCAGCTGGCGAAGCAGTCTGCCGGTGTTCACCGCTGCCTCTACCGGAAGTTCGGAGGAGGACAGCAGCTTGACTCTGCTGTCCTTGGTTATTCTTTTGAGAACAGGAAGAAGCCTCCGCTGGATTTCCACGGTCAACTGGTGGATATCCTCCAGAAAAAGAGTGAGCTCTTCCTTCTCCAGAAGCTTCGACAGCAGCCGGTCCAACCCTCCGAAATCATAATCAGCTGGTATCAGGCAGCAATTGACTCTTACGAGCTTTTTTCGTTTGGCAGAGCCGAAGCAGCAGCACAAAAATCCCGCATCGTTTTTGCACATGCCGTCTTCTCCGGTAATGATGGTAGGTAGAGGCGTATCACTCCATTCCGTCAGCTGGAGCATCACCTCCGGGGGGAACACGGTATGGACGGCGCCAGGCGACAACGTATTCTTTTCAGTAATAAGAATGGTTTCATCCTCTGCAAAAGGTTCTGAATTCGCGCTGGCAGCAATGTGGGGAGAGTGGATAGGGGGGGCTGCTATCTGATTGGATAAAGCATCGGCTAAGCGTAAGGCCTCCTCAATAGCGCTTCGTATGGCTTCCGCTCCGGTTGTGAGCAGGATGCTGCTCATCCCCAGCTCTTGGGCCGTCTGGTAGACGATCTGATCCCCGATTACCAGCTCACAGCCCCGGCTCCTCAGCTCCCGGACCAATGCCGGCACCTCCTGGTGTTCCCGGTAGCTTCCCGCAGGCACGGCATACCCTAAGAGCTCGCTTAACTGGGCGAAGGAGCTGACAATATTGGGGTATGCCAGCAGCGCTTTTTGGCCGGTGTATCCTTCCGATAGTTGGATCACCCGGATCATATCAAAGGCGTTCACCGCCATCTCAATAACCGGAATGGAGGAAACCCTCCGGCAGGCGTCCACCGTCCCGCCTCGGGTAATCACCGCATCGAAATGCTCCACCGCAGTCAGTCTCAGCAAAAGCTCGGGCCCGTTCAAATAATTGCCCACATGCACCTCTAAATGGGCAGCGGGATATTCCGCCGCAACCGCTGCAGCCAGTTCCTTCAGGCCCGCATATGGGGCCAGTATTAATATTCGTGTCATCGCAAGCAGGCCTCCATTTCAGGTAAATGCTGAAGTTGGCCATGAGGGTTACTCCAGCTCCTCATTTACCAATACCATATGGATATGATCTTCCCATTCTCCGTTGATTTTCAGATACTTTTTAGCCAAGCCCTCATGATAAAAGCCCAGCTTCTCTGTAACCTTCAACGAAGCATGGTTCCGCGGCATAATGTTTGCCTCAATGCGGTGCAGGCCCAGCTTTCCAAAGCCATATGCAATGATTTCCTTGACGGCTTCCGTCATATAGCCCTTTCCATGCTCGCTCCCGTCCAACCTATACCCCAGGTGACAGGACTGGAAGGCACCTCTGACTATGTTGGAAAGGGCAACAGACCCGATAATCCGCTCCGGCTCATCCGCTCTGATTATCCACAGCTTGAGCAATTGCCCCCGGTCCATATGGGCCTTGTCCTCCTGCAGCATCTGCTCCTGCACCGCCAAAGTAAAGAATTCAGGCTGCCGCTGCACCTCCCAGGCCTCCAAAAACTCCTTATTGCGCAGGAAATAATCCAGAACCGCCTTAGCCTCCAGATCGTCACCGGATTTCAAAATTAACCTGGGAGTCCTCAGCAGGAGCGGTCCTCTCCGCGCTGCCCCTTCATGCCGGTAGCCCATCCCGGCGTCCTGTGTTATGACAGGCTTCTGCCGGATACTGTAATACCGCATTGCCGCAGGCACTCCCTGAATCTCAAGAACGCCTGCATAAATCATCTCCCGCAGCCGGTATTCAAAGTAATAATCCGGAATGTTCTGCTCGCAGTAGCCGAGAGCCTCCCCAACCAGCCGGGCCGCCTTCAAAAAACGCCCATCCCCCGGATGCCGCAAGCTGTCCAGCTTCTCCAGCAGATACCCGTCAAAATAATCCTCCGGCACTTCTGTTACTGCACCGTGCAACCAGATCCGCAAATTCCCGCTGCGTTCTGCAAGGGACCTCCACTCCTCCTCCAAAACCTGGCGCTCATCCAGGCTCAGCCGTCCGCTGCCATTCAGCGTCAACAGAGATTGGCGGAGCTTATCAGGGGGGATTTCACCGGAGTGCCGGTATTGAATGTATGCTTCCGGCCGGTTGTAGAGATCTTCACAGATGGCACAGGCATTATATACGGCCACTATATTGCCCTTGCCGCGCAAGAGATGAAGCGCATGCCTGATCCCGGCTTGCTCGCTGGCATTGGCGCCGGCCCACAGGATCACCTCGGCTTGCTGCGGAATATGCCCGATCTGATCAGCAAGCCGGGCATATTCCTCCTCAAACTGTTCATACGCCTCACGCCCCTCCGCAATATTGTCGGTAAACCACCGGCGCCGGGCATCCCGGCCGTCCGGTGAATCCAACTCCCTGAGCGGTCCCACCGCGTAATGCTCCCCCAGCACAATCAGCCGGTGCGTTTGGGCATAAGCCTCATCGGCCAAAACAAGCTTCATGCTGCCTCCGAAGGAATGGCCAACCACAATATGAACGTAAGTGCAGCCCGTATCCGTCTTAGGCAGGGTATTATCCAAATTCATCCGCTAACCTCCATTAAATCAAAAAATCAAACTTTCCTCTCTATTTATGTTAATGGAATGCGCACTTTGATTCAAATCGCATCCGCAAGAGGCAATTAAAAGCTCTAGTCCAGCCGAACCCTGCTGCTGTCGGGATTCAGGATATAGGACCGTATCCGGGTTTGTCCCGCAGCAGGAGCAATGATCCCTTTAGCTTGAAGACTGCCCAAAAGCCTGCGTGTATGAACCTGGCTCATCTGGAGGAAGGCCGCAGCGGCGGCGGGAGTCACTTGCTGACTTTGATGCACGAAGAATTGTGCCAGCTGCCTTTCCTTTTGGCTGAGATGGGGGCTTTTCACGGAGGAGCCGTAATACTTGCCAAGCAGCTGTTGGATAAATTGCTGGCAGCGCTGGGGCCTTTCCTTTACGTCGTCAAGGGCGAAGCGGAACACCTTCCAATCTTCGAGGATGAGATGATTTTGCCGCTGCAGCTGGTCCGCGAACTGCCACCGGTTCAGATCCTTGGCGTGGCTGCCGAAGCCATCCAGCTCAAAGCAAAGGCGGTAGGGGGGCCGGAGATAGGCAAAATCAAGGAAACGGAAGCCCTGAACCAGCCCGCTCACCTCATACTCCGCAAACAAATGCTCGAAGCTCCCCATCGCTGGCCACCACACCTGCTGGAGGAAAAGCTGCTCCAGGTAACCATGCCCTTCCTGCAGCCTGCGCAGGCTTTCGCCGCTGCGGCCTTTTTGTTGATGTTCCAGAAAGGCGGCATACTCCCGCTCATAGCTCATTAGGACCCTCTCCTCTGACGAAAATAAAAAAGCCGCAGCATCCCGGAGGATGTGCGGCGTGTGCTTCACGCTTGATGGAGCTCGTATGATAGAGCTCGTATGTGGCTATCGTATCAAACCCGCCTGCGGATGGCAACCCGTTTGACTGACTTTTGGCCGCAAGTTCATTCGTCCTCTGTGGTAGTGGCTGATGTAAGCGCCAAACAATGATTGCTATTCAGCAAAAATGGCTCCGAAGCTCCGAATAGCATACATAAAATGATTGCTATTGACTTCTTGCGGCGGAAAAAACGGGCTTTTTGGAGGAATAAGATACATTTCATGTATGCTATTTGGCTAAAATGCAGAAGTTTTCCTTAATAGAGTACATTTGATGTTCGCTATCATGGGAGAGACAAAAGGAACGGGAGACGCGGCAGATGTGGGAGATGCGAGAGAGGCGTGAGGAGGGGGAAATGGCGGGAGAAGCGGCAGATGCGCCAGATGGCGGCGGATGGCCGTTAGCATCCCCCCCTCCCAAACCCCGCGAGGATACGTCACGCTAATGCAAGGATAGATCATCGTCATCGGACCGCGCCCATTCTATACTTGCAGTAAGCAGAAGAAAGGAGTGGAGCAAGTGAGAGAAACAGCCGCACCGCCAAGGGCAGCGCTGCAAGAGAGAGCCTTCGGGGCAGGACTGAAAAAATGGCGTCAATTCTGGAAATTCCGTTATTTGACACTGATGGTGCTGCCCACAGTGATCGTACTGATCCTGAACAATTACCTGCCCATGTTCGGACTATTCATCGCCTTCAAGAAGATCAATTATATTGACGGGATCTGGCACAGCCCCTGGGTGGGCTTCGAAAACTTTACCTTCCTGTTCAACAACGGCTCCTTGTGGCGGATCGTCCGCAATACCGTGGGATACAGCCTGACCTTTATGGTTTTGAACCTGCTGTTATCCGTAGCCTTGGCCGTGGCCATCAATGAGCTGCGCCATCGCCTGGCTGCACGCACGTATCAGACATTTCTGATCATGCCGCATTTTTTGTCCATGGTGGTGGTAAGCTATCTGGTTTATGCGTTTCTGCATCCTACCAGCGGCTTCATCAATACCTCCATCCTGGAATGGTTCGGCAAGGAGCCGATTTCCTGGTACATGGAGAAGCAGTATTGGCCCTTCATTCTGACCATCGTCAGCGCATGGAAAGGAGTGGGCATGGGCGCAGTGGTTTACATTGCGGCGATCTCCGGCATCGATCCCGAATATTATGAAGCCTCTGTCATCGACGGGGCCAGCAAATGGAGACAGATTTGGCATATTACCCTGCCCTCCATCCGGCCCATTATCATCATCATGACCATTCTGAATATGGGACATGTATTCAACTCCGATTTTGGACTGTTCTATCAGGTGACCATGGATTCCGGCATGCTTTATCCGGTGACGGATACGGTAGATACCTATGTATACCGGGTGATGACGCAGCTGAATGACATTGGCATGTCGTCGGCAGCAGCGCTGGTGCAATCCGTACTGGGCTTCATTATGGTGATCATGACCAATGGCGTTGTCCGCAAAATCGACTCGGAGCAGGCTTTATTCTAAAAATTCCACTCCCATTCAAGGAGGTGCACTTGCTGTGGCAGCCACAACCGCCCGGCGGGAAAACCGCATTTCGCCCGTTTCCAATGTTTTGCTTAACGTTGTATTTATTCTTATGGCTCTGGCCTGTGTGCTTCCGGTAGTGTTGGTCATCGTCGTATCCTTCACCAACGGCGATGTGCTCATCAATGAAGGCTACAGCTTTTGGCCCAGCTCGTGGTCCCTGACCGCTTACCGGACCATGTTTACGGATGCGTCTACCATTTTCAACGCCTATGGCGTCAGCATCGGCATTACTGTGGCAGGAACAATCCTGAGCGTGCTGCTGATGGCCTTGTTCGCCTATCCCATCTCCCGCAGGGATTATCCGCTGCGCTCGTTCTTTACCTTCTTCCTGTTCTTCACCATGCTGTTCAGCGGGGGAATGGTCAGCAAGTATATGGTGTACACCCAGGCCCTGGGCTTGAAGGACTCCTACATGTCCCTGATTTTACCGCTGCTGATCATTCCGTTTAATGTGATCATTATGCGCACCTTTTTCCAAACCACCATTCATCCGGCCTTGATTGAATCCGCCAAAATTGATGGAGCGGGGGAGCTGCGGATTTTCTTCCAGATCATCCTGCCGCTGTCCTTGCCGGTTATGGCCACCATGGCGCTGTTTTCCACCATTTTGTACTGGAATGACTGGTTCAACGCCCTGCTCTTCATTAATAAAGAGGCCATGTATCCTCTCCAATTCCTGATGATGCGGGTGCTGAAGGATGTGCAGTATATCCGGGAAAATATGGCCCTGGCCATGCAAAATCCGGAGCTCTTGAAGGATTTGCCCAATGAATCCCTGCAGATGGCTATGGCGGTGGTGGGTATGGGACCGATTCTGGTGGTCTATCCCTTCTTCCAAAAATACTTTGTGAAGGGCCTGACGGTAGGTGCCGTCAAGGGGTAAACGACAGTCTGACAGCAGACGCAGTCAAGGTTAAACCAAGGCTTTACCGGCCGCCGCACATCAGCATCCAGTTGAGTTTGACGGCCGTTTGACATATTATCCAATACAGGGAGGGTCACACAAATGAACCGTAAAAAATCCGCATTACTTGTACCTGTGGCTTTGGCGGTAGGCTTGACCACCGCATTGTCCGGCTGCGGCAGCAGCTCGGAGAGCACCCCCAGCACCGCCCCCAGCGCACCGGCCGGCTCCACAGCGGCTGCAGCCAGTCCGCAAGCGGCCAAGCTGGATCCGTATGAGGTGTCCATCATTTATTACGGGAAGCCGCAAAAGGACGACTCCGTCATTCAGGAAAAGCTGAATGAATATCTGAAGGAAAAGATCAATACCACAGTTTCCCTGCAGCCTATTGCTCCCAGTGACTTTCAGAAGAAAACCGAGCTGATGATGAATACCGGCGAAAAGATGGACCTGGTCTTTACCGCCTCCTGGCTGGGCTTCTCCTCCAACGTGACCAAAGGCGCATTCCTGGAGCTGGATTCCCTGGTGGAAAAATACGGGCAGGGCCTGAAAAAGGAGCTCCATCCTCTGTATCTGGAGGCTCCACGTTATAAGGGCAAGCTGTACGCCATTCCCACCAACAAGGAAATCACCCAGGGCAAGGCCTTCACCTACCGCAAGGATATCGTGGACAAATATAATATTCCCATTGAGAAAATCAACAAGATGGAGGATCTGGAGCCGTATTTTGCCACCATCAAGGAAAAGGAGCCGAACTTCATTAATCTGTACGTAGCCGGCGGCCCTTTGAGCTTCATGATGTATGAAACACGGTCCAACTACCGTCCCATTGGCCCGACTCCCGGCAAGCTGCCCATGTTCTTCATGGATTACAAGTCCAAGGACATGAAGGTTAAGACTGTACTGGACCAGGATATTGTGGACATTAACAAAACTGATGCTGAGCTCTTCCGCAAATATTATGAAAAGGGCTACATTAATGCCGATGCTGCTACAACCACCACCAACGTGTCCGATATCCGCAAGCAAGGCAAGCTGTGGCTGCAATCCACCGTCTGGAAGCCCGGCGCCGATATTGAGCTGAAGCTGGCCGATAACTTCGATTGGGTCTCCCATGTTATTGAAGAGCCCATTGTTACGACTGACCTGGCCACCGGCTCCATGATGTCTATCTCCAGAACCTCCAAGAACCCGGAGCGGGCTATGATGGTGCTGAACTACCTGCACACCGATCCGTACGTGATCAACCTGCTGGTTAACGGTATTGAAGGCAAGCACTACAAGAAGCTCAGCGCCAACCGCATCGAGCCTATCAAGGACTCCGGCTACGGCGATACCGCTCTCTTCTGGGTAGTAGGCAACCAATTCCTTAACTATTTGAAGCCCGGACAACCGGATGATCTGTATGAAAGCTGGAAGAAATTCAACAACGATGCCACCCGCTTCCCGCTCTTGGGCTTTACCTTTGACGATACTAAGGTGAAGAATGAGATTGCTCAATTAACCACTGTGGTCAACGAATACAAGGTCATCAGCACCGGTGCCTTGCCCAATCCGTCCAAGATGCTGGATGAGCGCAATGGCAAGCTGAAGGCGGCCGGACTGGAAAAGGTGCAAGCCGAAATGCAGGCGCAGATTGATGTCTGGCTGACGGAAACAAAGAAATAAGCAGATGTGCTCAAAGCAAGTTCTTCGCAACTGCCGGAGTGTCCGGCACTAAAGTTTAAGCTTACGATATCGGCTTTGCCAGACGGCAAAGCCCAGGGTTTATGCTTATGATGCTGGCTTTCCTTACGGAAAGCCCTTAGGAGGTAACACACGTTGAAACCGGAACGTCTCATCTATACCTTCGTCAGCTATGCCTCCCATTATGACACCCCCTGGGGCAAAGGAACGGCCGTTGAAGGCGTGGAGAGAACCGCAGCTTTGGCCCACCGTTACGGCATACCCGTCACCTGGATTGTCAACCGGGGCTCTATCCCCGTACTGGCGGACCGGATCAGGGAGTGGCATGAGGCCTATGGCGATGATGTGATTCTGCAATGCCCTTTTTTCGAGGAGGAGGCAGGCGGGTCCAAGGCTGTATTGAAGGAAAAGCTGGAGCAGGACTGGCAGCTGGTACAGGAGCACTTCCCCTGGGTTCAGGTGAAAATTGCCGGGCGGGGGAAAATCTATAACGAGGTCATCCAGGTGCTGGAGGAGCTGGACTTCCAGGGCATGTGGGGCTATTGCTGGGAGCAGGTTTGGTGGGACGGCATTACCCACAAGGGTATTCCCTGGGGCTCCTGGTATGTGGATTCAGCCAGGTATACGGCCCCCCATCCGGGAAAAGGCAAGGTTGTGGCCTGCGAGTGGACGGCCCGGGATTTGCACCAGACCTGGAGCACCGGCAGCCCCGTGCTGTATTCCACCGACCCCAACGACGTGCTGCGGGCCGGATTATGCTCAGGGGAGGATATTGAATACTGGAAGCAGGTGTTCCAGGAATATCTGGACAATACTGACCACAATGAGCAGGTATACTTCCTGCAGCATCAGGAAGCCCACGAGATGGAGTTCACCCCGCAGTTCCAGGTGTTTCCCGCCTCCCACGTGGAGGCCTGCGAGGGCATGCTGGACCGGTTCTTCCAGTACATTACCGGCTTTGGCATTACACTGACTACACTGCCCAAGGCTCTCGGAGAATACGGCCAGGTGAATTCGGAGACAGCCCCGGTCTATATGCTGACCCGCGACAAGCCCATTCGTCCGGAGATCAATGACTATACGCTGACGCTGGGTGGAGTGGGGCTGGGTCCGTGGCCCGATGCTTTTCTCACCTATGACAAGGATACCCAGATGGTGTTTGTCAAAGGGGAATGCAGGCCGCGTCTGCTGCGCAATTACAC
>JAQSYT010000163.1 GCA_029256065.1 Paenibacillaceae bacterium | reverse complement strand
GAAGCAAAAAAAACCTTGAATCTAAAGGTTTTTTCAAATGCAACCAAACAGTAGAACTGTACGGTGTGATTTTGATCATTGACAGCGCTATCTTGAGAAAACCGATTGGAGCCACTGCCGTCGTTCCCTATGGCAGCAGGACGCTCATTATGGCCGGAAGGGCTCCGGCGGCTCTCCCACAAGGCCAAAGTAGTGCTTAATGGCCTGCACAATTCGAGCAGAAACCTTGCCGTCCCCGTACGGGTTCGAGGCCTGGCTCATCCTGCGGTACAGCTCCTCATCCGTCAGCAGCGCTCTGGCCCGGCTGTATACCGATTCTTCATCCGTACCCACCAGTTCCAGAACACCGGCGCCAATGCCCTCCGGACGCTCTGTCGTATCCCGCAGCACCAGGGCAGGGACGCCGAACGCAGGGGCCTCTTCCTGAATGCCGCCCGAATCGGTCAGAATCAAATGGGTGTGGGGGAAAAAGTTGTACATATCCATTACATCCATAGGAGCGGTGAGCTTGATCCGGGGATGGTCTCCCAGAATTTCCTGGGCCGGCCTCTGCACATCAGGATTCAGATGGACAGGATAAACAATCGCCACATCCTCAAACTCATCAGCAATCCGCTTCACGGCGCGGAAAATCCGGCGGTGCGGCTCGCCGATAGCCTCCCGGCGGTGGGCTGTCATCATAATCAGGCGTTTGCCCTTTGCCCAGTCCAAGAGCGGATGGGTATAGTCCGGACGAACCAGATACTGCATGACGTCGGTGATGCTGTTTCCTGTTATGTAAATGGAGGATTCCGGCTTGTTCTCCTTGCGCAGATTATCCGCAGACCAGCTGGTAGGCGCAAAGTGCATATCCGCAATGACCCCCGTCAGCTGGCGGTTCATCTCCTCCGGGAACGGCGACAGCTTGTTCCAGGTCCGCAGTCCCGCTTCCACATGGCCTACCTTGATTTGCTGCAGCAGCGCCGCGTAAGAAGCCAGGAAGGTGGTGGAGGTGTCCCCATGCACCAGAATCAGGTCAGGCTTGGCTTCCGCCAGAATCGGCTCCAGCTCTTGAATGACCCGGACCGACAGGCCGGAGAGGGTCTGGCGCTCCTTCATGATATCCAGATCGTAATCCGGCTTGATGTCAAATTGGTTCAGCACCATGTCCAGCATCTGCCGGTGTTGGGCCGTCACACAGACCACAGAATCTATTTCGGCATTATGCTTCTTCAGCTCCAGTACCAAAGGAACCATCTTGATGGCTTCAGGACGGGTTCCGAAGATGGTCATGACCTTGATCCGCTTCATGGGATACTCCCCTTCTTTCTCTTCATAGAGCAGGACGGAGCTTCCTCTCCTATGGGAGGAACTCCGCCTGGCAAAATTTCTATTCTTATACGTGTGAATGCCTACTTGGTTCCAAACAGGCGGTCACCTGCATCGCCCAGGCCGGGAACGATATAGCCGTGGTCGTTCAGGTAGCTGTCGATGGCGGCCACATAGATGTCCACATCGGGATGGGCCTCCTGGACGGCACGGATGCCTTCAGGAGAAGCGATCAGGTTCATCATCTTAATTTGGGTGCAGTTGCGCTTCTTCAGCACGTCGATGGCTGCGATGGCGGAACCGCCGGTAGCCAGCATCGGGTCAATGACAATCAGCTCACGCTCAGTCACATCGGTGGGAAGCTTCACATAGTATTCAACCGGCTGCAGGGTTTCCGGATCGCGGTACAGACCGATATGTCCTACCTTGGCGGCGGGAATCAGCTTCAGTACCCCGTCAACCATGCCCAAGCCTGCCCGCAGAATCGGGATCAAGCCCAGCATCCGGCCGGAGATGATCCGGCACTCGGCTTCGGAAACCGGCGTCTTCACAGTCGTCTTTTCCAGCGGAATATCTCTTGTAATTTCATAGGCCATCAGCGTAGCCACTTCATCCACAAGCTCCCGGAAATCCTTCGTGTTGGTAGTCTCATCCCGGATAAAGGTCAGCTTATGCTGAATCAGCGGATGATCACAAATAAAAACTTTGCCCATTCTTTTGTTCCTCCCACAAGAGCCTGAAAACCCCGGTTTGCCTTTTTGCAACGTCTTCGAGGGGGTGTGCATACACGCCCTAACAGTTTTCGGCATAAATCTTATCTATTATACCACAGGTTTTCGCCAATACCATAGGGTGCAAAAGATGTCGCGGAAAGCCCCATTTCCTCCCCATCCGTATAATGGAGAAAATCTTTTTCGGCAAAAAAGCCGGCCTCCCGTCTTAACAGGAACCGGCCGGACTTATGTGGCTGAGCTCTTAGTACGTAAGCTCCTTGTAAAGCGGGAAGCGTTGGTTCAGCTCGCGCACCATGGCACGGGCATTGTCGTGGGAAGCAGCATCCTCAGGATTTTTCAGCGTCAGAGAGATGATCTTGGCGATCTCCTTCATGGCTCCTTCGTCCATACCACGAGTAGTCACCGCAGGTGTGCCCAAGCGGATGCCGCTGGTCACGAACGGGCTGGTGGGATCGAAGGGAATCGCGTTCTTATTGCAGGTGACGCCGACTTCGTCCAGCAAATGCTGGGCTACCTTGCCGGTCAGATTGGCGCTGCGCACATCCACCAGCATCAGGTGGTTGTCAGTGCCGCCGGAGACGATGTTGAAGCCTTCCGCCAGCAGGGACTCAGCCAGCACCTGGGCGTTTTTGATCACCTTCTGGGCGTAGGTCTTGAATTCCGGCTCCAGCGCTTCACCGAAGGACACAGCCTTGGCGGCGATGATATGCATCAACGGGCCGCCTTGGGTACCCGGGAATACCGCCTTGTCGATTTCCTTGGCCCAGGACTTCCGGGTCAGAATCATGCCGCCCCGGGGACCGCGCAGGGTCTTGTGGGTGGTGGTGGTGACAAATTGGGCATGGGGCACCGGATTGGGGTGCAGACCTGCTGCAACCAGACCTGCAATATGGGCCATGTCCACCATGAACAGGGCGCCCACATCATCGGCGATTTGAGCAAAAGCTTCAAAGTCGATCGTCCGGGGATACGCGCTGGCGCCCGCCACAATCAAACGGGGACGGTGCTTGAAGGCAGCCTTGCGGACCTCATCATAATCAATGCGGTGGGTGTTTTCATCCACGCCATAGGCTACGAAGTTATACAGGATGCCGGAGGCATTGGCCGGGTTGCCGTGGGTCAAGTGACCCCCGTGGGCCAGGTTCATACCGAGCACGGTGTCGCCGGGCTTGATAGCCGCCAGATAAACAGCCAGATTGGCTTGGGCGCCGGAGTGGGGCTGCACATTCACATGCTCAGCGCCGAACAGCTCCTTGGCCCGGTCGCGGGCGATATTCTCCACAATGTCCACATGCTCGCAGCCGCCATAATAGCGGGCGCCGGGATAGCCTTCTGCGTACTTGTTGGTCAGTACGCTGCCCATGGCCTCCAGCACAGGGGTGCTGACGAAATTTTCAGAAGCGATCAGTTCGATCTTATCCCGCTGGCGGTTCAATTCCAAGTTCATAGCTTCCAGTACCTTCGGGTCAGCCTTGCGCAAATTTTCCATGGTTACACTCTCCTTATTCGTTATCCCGGACACGCCGGTTAATCGCAATTTCCGTCCTCCTGCCGCGCGGAAACGCTGTACACCGCCCGTTCACCGCCGATCAGCTTCGGCCGGGTGTAGGCCATCTGCAGATGGGCATGTCCCAGCATCCGCACAGCGGGCCGCACGGGAACCGCAACGGGCCGCAGATGCATGCCGATGAGCGTGCCGCCGATATCCAGCCCCGCATGGGCCCGCACCGACTCCACCACCACCGGCTCCTTGAAGTTCCGGTAGGCGTATGCTGCCATGGAGCCGCCTGCCTTGGGCACAGGAACCACCGATACCGGCTCCAGCAGCGGGTAAAGGTCCAATGCCTCCCGCTCCATCACCAGTGCCCGGTTCAGATGTTCACAGCATTGGAATACAGGATAGAAGCCGGTCTTGTCCCGGGCGAGGCACACCCCTTCAAAAATTTCCCTGGCTACCCGCTCCGTGCCCTGGGTGCCGATGCGGTAGCCCAGCACCTCGCTTGTGCTGGTGCCGATCACCACCAGCTGCCCCCGCCGGAGACTGCCCGCCTGCGCCAGCTCCAGCAGCACAGCCTCCACGGTACCCGACATCCCTGCATAAAACTCCGCCGCCGCTTCCGGGCTACTGCTCTCCAACGACTCCAACTTTTCCGCCATCCGGATGCACCTCCGTTACTTGTTTTCCAGACGCATGGCCTTTTCAATCCGCCCGATATGGCGCGTTCCTTGGGAAAACTCCGTATCCAGCCAGACCTTCACAATCTCCTGGGCAACCCCCGGGCCAATGACGCGTTCGCCCATAGCCAGGACATTGGTGTCATTATGCTCTCTGGTAGCCTTGGCGGAGAACAGATCATGAACAAGCGCGCAGCGGATTCCCTTCACCTTATTGGCGGCGATGCTCATGCCAATGCCGGTGCCGCAAATGAGAATGCCCCGGTCTGCAGCGCCGGATGCCACCAGGCCGCACACCTTCTCCGCATAGTCAGGGTAATCCACGGAGTCACCGCAGGTGCAGCCGAAATCCTCCACCTGATGCCCCCACTGAGCCAGCAGCTCCTTCAATTCATCCTTCAGCCGGAATCCGGCATGATCTGCGCCCATGGCGATTTTCATCGAATCGTCCTTCCTTTCATGTCAAATATCCTTATTATACCTCACCCTTCCAAAAAAGAAATCCGTGCCGCAACAGAAAAAAAGAGCGAAGCGAAAAGCGCATACGCGCTCCATGCTTGCTCTTGCCCAGGCGACCGGCCGGTATCCGCAGTGCTCCATTGTGGTTGCTCCACTCGTCGCCAGTCACACTGCAGTTTAAAGTTATTCTTATCATAACGGATCGGACCGCTGCTGTAAAGATGTGCGGTAAAGCAATGCCGCATGTTTCCCTTTGGTAAAATCAACCTTTACCGGATAATCAGCCCTTCAGCCGAAGAATGAGACGGGCCAAGGCCTCCTCGATTTCATGGGCTGTATCCTCGTAGTCCCGCTTGGACCCGCCGAAGGGATCGGCAATATCGAAATCAGGAGCCGCCAGATGAAGACGGACCAACCGCTCCCGCTCCTCAGCGGTAATGGGCTGACCTAAGGCTTTTTTGAGCTCCAGCTCGGACTGAAGGGCAGCGCGCTCCTCCAGTACCCCCAGGCGGAGAGGATCATCCATAGTATATTCCTTCAGCGTATAGACCTTCTCCACCGCCTCAGGATGGGCGGCAATGACCTGCTGCTTGTGGTACATGGTCATAGTCAAAATCAGGTCGGCCCAGCGGACCTCATCCTTCCGCAGATAGCGGGAAGCACCTACCCCTTCTACTGCGCCCTTCATGTGGAGAATCTCCCCGGAATGGCGGGACACAGGCGCCCCGTCATGAGCAGTAACGCCGGCAGAACGGACCTCCAGCTGCAAGCCCTCCCGTTTGGCCATCATCCGGCACAGCCCCTCGGCCATCGGGCTTCTGCAGGTATTGCCCGTACAAACGAAAAGGATACGTGTGATAGCCACCGGAAAAACCTCCTAAGAGTTTTTTTGCGCCAGCAAAAAAACTGGCTACGTAAGTTATTTTACATGAGGAAGCGGATTCCGAACAAGAGCAGAATGAGTCCGCCCAGCGCCTCGCCATATTCTCCCACCCAGGCCCCGACACGCCGGCCCAGCAGGAGCCCCATAACAGACATAAGTCCGCCGAAAAAGCCGAAGATCAGCACCGTCAGCGCAATGTCCGAGGAAAACATGCCCAGGGATATGCCTACACTGAAGGAATCGATGCTGACCATTAAGGCAAACAGCAGGATGCCCCAGAAGTTTTTCTGGTCCAGAACCACCGTGGAGCTGCCCCGCAGGGCGCTGTAAAGCATATGGGCTCCCAGCACAACAAGCAGAGCGCCGCCGGCAGTCGTGGCCACATTGCCCAGCAGTGTGCTTACGTAGTTGCCCATGAACATGCCCATCAAGGGCATCAGAATATGAAAAAGTCCGATGACAAAGCTGACCCTGGCAATATTCAGCAGCCGGATGCCGCGAAGACCCATACCAATCCCCATCGAAAAGGCATCCATGCCCAAGGCTATTGCCATCATCACAATGGTAATCAATTGTCCCGGTTCAATAAAATCCCAAGCCAATGCCGATCCCTCCTGTCCGCATACTCCCTTCCTTACTCTATGCGGACAACCGTGGGATCATGTCCTAAACCTCCAGCACCCGGCCTCCCGCCGCCTTCCGCAGACGGTTCATAATAGCCAGGCCAATATCCTCCTCGGGATAGCTCTCTGCAAACGCGCAGTCAATCCCCGCCTCATCCATCCGGCGCAAGGCGGCAAACAGCCCGGCTGCGGCTGCGGGCAGATCCCCCAGGGAACCGCAGGGAATGACCAGATCGGCATCCTCCTGGTAGCTGTGGGCATGCTCAGCCGGCACCAGCACAGCAGTCTTCTCCCCCTTCAGCCGAGCCTCACGCAGCCCGCGGCGGATGGCCTCCGCCACCGCCGGAGCCTCGCCCCCCGGCACGAGGGTGAGCCGCGCTTGAGGCGCGTAGTGGGTATACTTCATCCCCGGCGCACGGGGACGGAGCGTTTCTTCGCCGCCGCCTCTGACAACCGGAGCTGCGGATGCCTCAGCCAATTGCTGCAGCGTAATGCCCCCCGGCCGGAGCACATGGACCCGGCCCGCCCCATCCACCTGCACCACAGTGGATTCCAGGCCGACCCCTGTGGCTCCTCCATCCAGGAGCCCATCGATGCGTCCGTCCAGGTCCTCCCGGACATGCTCCGCCAGAGTGGGGCTGGGCCGGCCGGAACGGTTGGCACTGGGAGCCGCCACCGGACAGCCCGATGCCCGGATCAGGGAGAGGGCCACCGGATGGTCCGGCATCCGGATGCCCACCGTGTCCAAGCCTGCCGTCACCAGCGGGGACAGCATCCCCGGACGGCAAGGGAGGACCAGGGTCAAGGGTCCCGGCCAGAACACCTCCGCCAACTGCCGGGATACCGGGTCCACCGATAGAGCCAGCTCATCCAGCATGCCTATACCGGCAATATGGACAATCAGCGGATTGTCCGAGGGACGGCCTTTGGCGGTGAAGATGGCCTCCACCGCCTGAGTATTGCGGGCATCCGCCCCCAATCCGTATACCGTTTCCGTGGGAAATGCCACCAGCCTGCCTTGGCGGAGCAGCTCTGCCGCCTCCCGAACCTCATCCGCCTCTGGGGAACAATCCGGCGGGACTTGCCAATACGTCGTCATCACATTCGCTCATTTCTCATTTTGGATTGATGCCATTATAGCGCCAAGGGCGGCCTCTTGTCACGGCCTGCCCCGCTTCCGCCCCATGCAGCGGCTTGCTTTGGCACACGCTATCCCATCAGCGCGCGTCAGGCTGCAATCCGTTCTCAGCTTTTATGCAAACAAGCTCTTCACTTTATCCCACAGATAGAAACGGACCTTCTTCTTGCCTGTTCCATCCCCGTTGTCTACCGTATCCTTTTCCGCAGAGGCCTGCTTGACGGTTTTGCCGGAGAGGGAGGATTTGACCTTGTCCACGCTGGCAGTCTGCTTCTTTACTGCCTCCACCTTGGCCTTATCCTCTGCAGTACGGCTGCTTGCGGGAACGGCCTCGCCCTTCTCCGTATCCACAAAGCACAGCGCGGGAAAGAGCACACACCACCAATTCTGCCCCGCTCCCTGACCGATGGTGACACGAAGTGCCTCATAGTCTCCGGCAGGGTATACCTTGTTGCCGTACATCTTAGCAGGGAAGGGCACTACGCCCAGCTCCACCTGTTGGTTATAGTCATAGCCGTAGCGCGCGATCTCACGCTCCACCACCAGAGAGAGCTCCGGCAGCTTGGCACGGATCATCGTGCGTGCATCCTCCAGATTTTCCGGGTCCAGCACCCAGCCGTTCATTTCCGCCACAATCGCATCCCGGACCTGCCGCTTCAGGACTTGATCCTCTGGGGAATCGGAGTTGGCCAGAATGCGCAGCCGGATGGACTCCTCAGGAATGACCGCATCCACCACAGCAGCCTGCGCCCGGTTGTGCTCCCACGTTACCAACAAAAAGATTAGTGCCAATGCCAGATAAATGGATGATTTCCAGGAATACCGTTTTACCATGCGCCTCATTCCTTTGCTATAAGCTCTATGGCATCAGTATGGCCTCTGAAACTATCATTTATACATGGCCGCTCAAAATTTACTAGACTCTCCCTCCCTACGTATCTTGCTGAGAAAAGTACTGGAGTAAGGATGCTAAAGTGGGGACGACGTCGAAGTGAGAGCTATCTATGTAAGCGCCAAGCAATGTATGCTATTGGACCATATCTCTGGATTTCCGCCCAATAGGATACATAAAAAGTATGCTATTCCTCCATTTCCGGAGAATTTGAGGCTTATTTCTTCACATAGCATACATTTTGTGTATGCTATTTTGACCTTTTACCCTCCATTATTGAAATAGGATACTTTTGCTGTTCGCTATCATCCCCGGTTGTTGGCCCATACCTTTCCCATTCCCTTTATCTCTATAATGCCCCCTCCACTTCTAACGGTTATACTCTCTAACGACCTTGAAAAAAACAGGTCTTCTTCCATTATGATACATTCAGCCCATGCCCCCTTTACCGGAAGGCGCTATAATAAGATTGTCGAATATTGCATATTTTTCTGGCTGAGGTGGCGCAATTGGAGGAGCTGACAGGGCAAAGACTGAAGCATGACATCATAACCGGCACAGGAATGGTCCTGGTGCCCGCAGGCACAACATTGAACCAGGAGCATATCCGGCTGCTCCGGATGCACCGCATCTCCATGGATGATCTGCGTTTCTCCGAAGACAAGCAGTCCCCTAAAACAGTCACCGCCGATACCGTCAAACAAGCGGCCGATTATTCCAAGCACATGTTCCAGGAAATCCGTCTGAAGAAAAAGATACCGCTTTTGGATATTAAGCATGAGTTCATTCCCATGGTGCGCCAGGCAGCCGAGGACCCGGACCTGTTCCGGCTGTTCGAGACGGTGCGGGCCAAGGATGAATATACCCATCAGCACAATGTGGGCGTCAGTGTCCTCTCTACCATGCTGGGCAAATGGTGCAAGCTGGATGAACAGGAGCTGAACCTCCTGTCCCTGGGGGCGGCTCTTCACGATGTGGGCAAAATCCGCATCTCCGATGACATCCTTCACAAGCCCGGCAAGCTCACTGCCAGCGAATTTGAAGAGATGAAGCGCCATACGGTGTACGGCTATGAGATGCTGAAGGAAGCCGTGGGTTTAAACCCCCGGGTGGCATTTATGGCCCTGCAGCACCATGAGCGGGAAGACAGCAGCGGCTATCCCCTGAAGCTGAAGGGAACCCAAATCGACAAGCTGAGCCGGATCGTCGCCGTAGCCGATGTTTTCCACGCCATGTCATCCCATCGGCCCTATCATACGCCCCTGCCCTTTCATGAGCTGATCAGCCAGATGCGCCTGGGCATTTTCGGGGAGCTGGATCCGAATATGGTTTCCCTGTTTCTCAAAAATCTGCTGGGCAGCATGATCGGCAAGCAGGTGCTGCTGTCCGACGGACGGTACGGGGAAGTAGTCTACATTAACCCCCACGAGGAAACCTACCCTCTGGTGAAGGTGGACAATCTGTTCGTCGACCTGAGCCGGGAACGGAACCTGCGGATCAGCAAAATTATTGTGTAAACAAAAAGCCTTCTTACCGGCAATTCCCTCTATGGGGCTGCTCCGGTAGGAAGGCTTTTTCTTATATAATTGCTATAGCAAATGGTCAGAAATAAGTCCGTCTACGCTTCCGCCAGCACATGGCGCTCAATTCCCGTCAGATCCTTCACGATGCTTACACTTCCGAACAGCCCCAACTCCCGCAGCATAGCAGCTACGTCCTGGGCCTGGCCCATGCCCACCTCGAAGCCCACCAACCGCGGCTTGACCGGCTGCGCGGCCAGCTGTCCTGCCAGCCTGCGGTAGAAATCCAGCCCGTCCTCGCCTCCGTCCAGGGCCAGATGGGGCTCGAAATCCCGCACCTCCCGCTGGAGATCAGGCAAATCGCTGCTTTTGATATAAGGCGGATTGGAAATCACAATATCAGGCGACAGCCCACAGGCATACACCGGCGACAGCAGATCCCCATGCAGGAAGCGGATTCTGCCGCCTGCGCCGTTATGCTCGGCATTCCTCCGGGCAATCTGGAGCGCCGCTTCGGAAATATCCACCGCCGCCAGCTCCCATAACGGGCAGTGGGCCGCCAGGGTCACGGGAATAGCGCCGCTGCCGGTTCCGATATCCACCGCCAGAGGCTGCCGCCCGCTTCCTTCCGGCCACAGGCGCTTGCCCCGGTTCATAATCTCCTGCACCAGGATTTCCGTCTCCGGACGGGGGATCAGCACAGCCGGCGTCACCTGGAAGGTGAACCCATAGAAGCCCTCTGAGCCGATAATGTACTGCACCGGCTCTCCGCCTGCGCGGCGGGACAGAAGCCGCTGCCAATCCAGCTCCTTTTCCTCCGGGAACGGGTCCTGCCAGTTCAGGAACAGCCTGGTTCGGGACCAGCCCAGCAGGTGCTCCAGCAGGAGCTGCCCGTTCTGTGCCGGCTCGTCCACACCATGCCGCTTCAAAAAAGAGGAAGCCTCCACGTAGGCTTCCCTGATTGTTTTTTCCGATCCGTCCATTAAGCGGACTCCCCTTTATCCAGCTGATCCGTTTGGCTGGCGATGGTCAACGCGGAAACAATCTCCTCCATATCACCATTCAGCACGGAATCCAGCCGGTGCAGCGTCAGGCCGATCCGGTGGTCGGTGACCCGGCTTTGCGGAAAGTTATAGGTTCTGATCCGCTCACTCCGGTCGCCCCATTTCCTTATTGGAATTCTGCGATTTGCCGTCCTGGCAGGTAGCCACAATACCGGTTGGAACATGTGTCACCCGCACTGCCGATTTGGTGGTGTTGACGGATTGGCCGCCTGCACCGCTGGAGCAGAAGGTATCCACCCGGATGTCGCTTTCCTTAATGTCCACTTCGATTTCCTCGGCCTCGGGCAGCACGGCCACCGTAGAGGTGGAGGTGTGGATCCGTCCGCCTGATTCCGTAGTGGGAATCCGCTGCACCCGGTGGGCGCCGCTTTCGTACTTCAGCTTGCTGTAGGCGCCTTTGCCGGAAATCATGAAGATGACTTCCTTGAACCCGCCCAAATCATTCAGGCTGGCTTCCAGAATATTCGTTTTCCAGCCCTGGGCATCTGCAAATTTGGTATACATCCGATAGAGGTCGGCAGCAAACAGGGCAGCTTCATCCCCACCTGCGGCGCCGCGGATTTCCACGATGACGTTTTTATCATCATTGGGATCCTTGGGCAGCATCAGCATCTTGATGCGCTCCTCCAGCTCCTCCTTGCGGGCAGCCAGCTCCTCGATCTCCAGCTTCACCATTTCCTTATTGGAATTCTGCGATTTGCCGTCCTGGCAGGTAGCCACAATACCGGTTGGAACATGTGTCACCCGCACTGCCGATTTGGTGGTGTTGA
>JAQSYT010000162.1 GCA_029256065.1 Paenibacillaceae bacterium | reverse complement strand
TCCTTGATGTTGCCCGCACTCTTCAGGTATTCGCCCACAGCGGGACCGTTGCTGTCATCCAGATAATTGGCGTTAACCTCCATGCTGTACTTGTTGCGGTTCATGATCTCCGTCAGCTCGGCTTCCGTCAGGCGAAGCTCCGGAGCCAGAATTTTGATGGCCTCCTGCCGGTTATTGTTGATATAGTCGGTGGCTTTTTTGAGCGCGCCCAGCACCGCCTTAATGGTGTTCGGGTTCTTCTCCAGGAAGCCGTCAGTAACTTGAATGGTGGTATGTACACTCATCCAGTTGACATCGCCCTTCTTCTCGGGAAGCTCCGCCTTGGTGCCGCTGAACAGGAACTTGCCGCCGCCTTGAATGGCCTTCGTAATGAACGGCTCCCAAGCAGCCATGGCGTCAATATCACCCTTCTGCAGCGCTGTTACCGCATCGCTGGGGGCCAGATTGACATACTTGATCTTGCTTGCATCCACTCCAAGCTCCTTGGCCATATTGTTGATGGCAATGACCACGTCCGCCCCGCTGGGCACACCGATGGTTTTGCCCTCCAGATCCTTGGCGCTGTTCAGCACCAGATTCTTGCCGCCCACTACCGCTTGGGTGCCGGCGATTTGGGCCAGGGGCGCCACAATTTTTACCTTGACCTTATTGGAGGTCAGGATGATATCCATAAAGTTCGTTTGAATGCTGATGGGCGCGCTGCCTCCGGCAACCATGGGACCGATATCGGGACCGCTTTCGATGAGTTGGCTGGTGACTTCCAGTCCCGCTTCCTTGAAGTAGCCCAGCTTGTCGGCAATGATTTGCTGGGAGGAGATTTGGGCATCGCGCACCCCAACCAGAGTGAAGCTTTTGGTTTCAATGGCTCCGCCTGCCGCCGTGGATGGGGACGGAGCTGTGGAAGCACCCGAGGCTGCGGCGGTGGCCGCCGTGGAAGGAGACGAAGCCGTATTCTGGTCGGCTCCGCAGGCTGTAGCGAATACCATCAGGATAAGCAGCGCAGACAAGGCGAATACGGACAAGCGGGTTTTCAACATGTAGGTTCCTCCAAATAATGATTTATTTTTCTATTGCATTGCGAACGCCGTTCTGCCGCCAGCTGACCATTCGTTTCTCCAGAATCTTCAGGAGAAACGACAGGATGCTGAATTCCAGCCCGATGAGGATAATGGCCACGAACATATTGCCCATTTTGAAATAATTGCGGGCATCCACGATGATGTAGCCCAAGCCGGATTTGGCTCCCATCATTTCCGATACGATCAGGGAGGAGAAGCCCAGCCCCAAGCTTACCTGCGCCCCCACAAAAATACTGGGAATGGCCGAGGGAAACACAACTCTCCAGAAGATATGGCGTTCCTTGGCTCCCAGGCACAAGGCCGAACGGATCAAGAGCGGATTGACGGATTTCAGGCCGTCCAGCGTGTTGGCCAGCACCGGGACGAAGGTGGTCCAGGCAATCAGCAGCACCTTAGGCATTTCACCGATACCAAACCAGATTATGAAGATCGGCAGCAGCGCCAAGGCGGGAATCGGACCCAGCAGATTCAGTATGGGACTCAGCCAATAATCCACTGTTCTGTATTTATTCATCACTACCCCTACGGCTACAGCCAAGATCATTCCGATGGAGAAGCCAAGCAGGATGCGGATGGAGCTGGCTTGAAGACTTTCCTGGACCAGACCCGTTTTGGATAATGCCCACATTTCCTGCAGAATGGCGCTGGGCGCAGGCAGGAAGGTGGAGTTAAACAGCTCCACGCGCTCATTCAACCTGCTGAACGCCTCCCACACCAGAAAAAACACCAGAATAGGCAGCAGACCAGCCTTATCCTTAAACCGCATGACAGGCCTTGAACGTTCCTTCACTCCGGGGACGGCCAGCTTTGCCGGGGAGGCAAGTGTTGAAGCTGATTTGTTCATCTCTCATTCTCCTTATTCCAGAGTCAGGACGGACTGGATGCGCTGCACCAGCTGGGCGAATTCCGGCAGAGCATTTGAACGGGGCCGGCTCATGGTCACCTCAAATACCTCGGCTACCTCACCGTTTTTCATGACGAGAATCCTGTCAGCCAGATAAACCGCCTCCGATATGCTGTGGGTAATAAACAGCACGGAGGGCTTCAGCTCCAGCCAGATCCTCAGAAGCTCCTTCTGCATCATCTCCCGGGTCAGCACATCCAAGGCGCCGAAGGGTTCATCCATCAAAAGAATATCCGGTCCGCTGGCTAACGCCCTGGCAATACCCACACGCTGCTTCATCCCGCCGGACAGCTGGTCGGGCATACTCTCTGCATAATCCTGAAGCCCCACCAGCCGGAGATATTCCATGGCGATTTCCCGGGCAGCTGCTTTTCCCTTCCCTTGCACCGCCGGACCGAAGGCCACATTGTCTGCGATGTTGTACCAGGGGAACAAGGCATGCTCCTGAAAAACCACGGAACGGGCTTTGGACGGGCCTTTGACGGATTCCCCATTTACAGTAATACTGCCGCTGTCCGGCTGGAGGAACCCTGCAATCAGATTTAGCAAGGTGGACTTGCCGCACCCGCTGTGGCCGAGAATACAGATAAATTCATTGGGCTGCACGGTGAAGCTGACCTTCTGAAGTACCTTCTTTCCCCCGTACCCCTTTTCCACATTTTGAACGGCCAGGCTCATCGAACCATCCCCTTTTTATGTTATGTTTTATAACATGTCGTTCATTGATTTCCTCCATATTAGCATATTTTCAGCTTCATTCAATAGACCATGTAAACAATATTGCATATATTTTTTGTGCATCTTGCACATATCACGGAATAACCTTATGATATACAGTATATTATGTTATGTTTACTAACATTGAGGTGAGGATTATGCAGTTAAAGGAGCTGCTCCTGCTTCCCGTCTACCGGGATGTCCGGATCAGAGCGGGTGAATTGGGGCTGGAGCGCCAGGTGAAAAGCGTGAATATGATGGACGCCCCGGATATCATCCATTATCTGAAGCCCGATGAGCTTCTCTTGACTACGGCTTATGCCATGCGGGAGCAGCCCGACCAATTGCTGCTTCTCATCGGACAGATGGCGGAGGCCGATTGTGCAGGCCTAGGCATCAAAACCAAGCGTTTCCTTAAGGAGATTCCCAAGCAGGCCCTGGAGCTGGCGGATGCCCTGCATTTTCCGCTGATCGAGCTGTCGTTGGAGCCCCCCTTGGGAGAATTGCTCCAGGAGTCTCTCCGTTACATTATGGAGAAGAATAATGAGGAGCTGCGGTATGCATTGAAGATGCACCGCGACTTTTCAACCATTATCATGCAGGGAAAAGGGAATGAATCCATTCTCCGCATTCTCTCGGATTTGGTAGAGGGCACTGTATTGCTGGCGGACGGACAGCTGCAAATTCTGGCACAGGCCGGCAAGGTGGCAGACTCCGTATGCCGCCGCATGCTGGCTGCCCTGCCGGAGGTGGCGGGCAGTCTGGAAAAAACCGCCGCCCGTTCCACCTGCTTCTCCCTCTTCCCTGCTGATGGCACAGAGCCGGACGAGGTGCTGGTCTATGCCATAGAGCTGTCCTACCAGCCGGCTTTCCTGATTGTTGTCAACCGTAAGAACAGCCACTCCCCCTACCCCGATCTGGCTGTGGAGCAAGCCACCAATGTCATAGGCTTCGAGCTGATGAAGCAGCAGGCGCTGAAGGAAAGGTCGAGGCGTTACAAGAATGAATTTTTTGAGGATCTAATTGAAGGGAGATTTTCTTCCTCTGCGGAAATTGCCGCCATGGGCAAACGGTATGGAATTATGGAGGGGTTTTCATACTGGAGCATCGCCGGCAAAACGGACGAGAGCCCGGACCGGGATTTGCGGGGATTGTTATACAGCAGCCGCGAGGCTTTGTATGATATTCTGAAGCGTACGTTCAACCGCCACGAGCTTCCTTGCGTCATGTTCAACAACAAGGATCTGTTCGTTGTTCTGCTGAAGTGGGAATGGCAGCGCCCGTTTACGGAAAAGCAGCTGGCGGATTGTCTGAGAGATATTCAAGAGGAGCTGTACAGCTGCAATTCCATATCCTTCTCCTTCGGCATCGGCAACCCGGTGGACCAGCTTACCCATATTCCCACCGCCTTCAACGAGGCTTTAGAGGCCCTTCAGGACGGCTACCAGTCCCTTCAAACCCGGTTTATTCATGCTTACAGAACCAGAGAGGCGGAGGAGCTGCTGAAAATGATTCCGGAGGGGGCTTTAACGGATTTTTATCTGGAGAGCTTCCGTGCAGTACTGGAGGAGGAGCCCCATGAACGGGATGAGCTGATGGCTACAGCCCGGGTATTCCTGGATACCCAAGGCCAAATCGGGGAAACGGCAAAACGTTTGTTTGTCCACCGCAATACGGTCAGCTACCGGCTGAATAAATACGAGCAGTTGACCAGGCGCAGCCTCCGGGACTCCAATGATTCGCTCCGTTTCCGGATCGCCTTCCTCATCGGAGAGCTTCTGCAGGAGGGGCAAGCGCCCGGTGCGGGGAAGATGAAGCAAAAGGATTCATTTAGGACTTAGTTGGCTTTGGCCTTGGGGTGGGAGGATGGCACAACGATTTTCCGTTCCTGGATTTCCGTACGCAGCATATCAATGAAGTCTTTATCCAACTGCAGTTCAAGAGCACGGAGATAGGATTCGATCAGCAACTCGTTACTTAAGAGTCTCATCTACTATCACCTTCCGGGTCTTTTTAGTAGATTCATCTTAACATGATAGAAGTAGCAGAACAAGCGTTCCGGTTATCCACAAAAGCTTGTGTATACGCTGTGGATATATTGTTGATAAGGGGAAAAACCTGTCTGTTTTCGGGTGTGGATTTGTGGATAGAAGTTATACACAATCTGTGAACAAGTCGTATTCTGTCGGATAATTTCTTTTTGTCCGCGTTCTTTCAACACCTTACGCCAAAAAGCCCTGCCGCAACCGACAGGGCTTTTATGATGCTATTGAATGGCCTTATTTTTTCTGGATAACTCCGATCTGCAGATCCTTATAATTCTCCACGTCCGTCCACATGGCTTCGAATTGTTTCTTCCACCCTGTCACTGTCTCCACATTATGGATCAGCACCAGGAGCTCATCGTTGGCTGTGCTGGCATTCTCCGTGTAGTTAAAGGAACCGGTAGCACCCGTATGGTTGTCGAATACCGCCATCTTCAGATTCATCATTCCCTTGCGGGCATTTTCCTTCACCGGGATTCCCGCATTCAGCAGAGTTTTGAGCTTTTCCGCCTGCAGCGCGTTAGTGGATTCGGAGCGGTCCGTAATGATCCTGACTTCCACACCGTTGATCCGGGCTTGGACAATGGCCTTCACGATTCCCTCATGATTAATGGCATTGATGGCAATGTCAATGGAGGTTTTGGCCCCTTGGATGGCCGAAATCAGGAGCTGATCCGGCTTTTGTCCCGCTTGGGTGAAGGCTGTTTCCACCAGCGGAGCCTGCGTCGGCGCAGCGGTGCCCGTACCCGGCTTATTGACCTGGGCCTTAGCCACCGTTTCCTTGGCGGCCGGACCGGCCAGCAGATGGCTGCCCAAGGTTATGAACATCACCACAGTCAGAATTCCCGTAATCATATGGGAGGTATCCGGAACCGAATGATCCTTAATCCGGGGCAGTATCCGGTGGGTTCTCCCGTAGGTTCCTTCCCATCTTGCCTTCTGGCTGTCGCTTCCTCCCTTAAAGTAAGGCAGCCACCAGTTGATAACCTGAACAGTGGCGTATGCCAGCGCCAGCACAATAGCGGCAGCCGCAGCCGCGCGGTATGGGCTAAGACTAAGCAGGAACATTAAGGCAAGGGGTATGTAATGGATGGTAAAATCGCGGCGGCGGCTCTTGGCCGACTTGCGCGGCAAGTCATTGAGTCTGCCTAGGGGTATGTAGTCAAGCGCCAGCCGCCAGACAAGCAGCAGCCCGGTCAAAATCGTAGCCAGCAAGGATGCGGTCATTTGAGTTTATCCCTCCCACGGTCTCATCTATGGAATGCTTCTGCCGATTCTAGGAGTTGAGTCTATGATCATTCTAACAGATTATCGGGCCTGTTCAAAGACAAGCGTTTCCTTAAAACTACAAAACCTCCGTGAAGACGCCTGATTTCCCGCAGCTGCGTGAGCGAGGCGGTATCCTGGGGTATTCAGGGGTATTCAGGTCCTTCCTTTAGGCGGATCCTGCAAAAGTGCAGTTATTTTCTATAAAAACTGCATTTTTGGATACTTATCCTGCAAAAGTGCAGTTATTCGGTACAGAAATGTGGATCGGGGCCGAAAACTAGAAAAATAACTGCACTTTTGCATTATGCCGGGATCAGAATCAGAAACTGAAGCGACATGAACTACACTTTTGCATTTCATATGCTCATCGGTTAAGAAACGATTCATTGTCCGCCCATGGCCTCCTCTACTAACGAAACGAAGCCAACTATTGTTGCAGATATAACCGCTGCTGCCACTCTACTCCCCTTTTTTTGGCAAAATAAAACCTCCTGAAACTTGTGTATGCGTGTCACACACAAATTTCAGAAGGCTGCAATTAACCATTCAAACCGATATCGCCGGTCCACTTAAAGCACTTCTCAGTGGTCGCAGTTCTCCACTTGCCCCTCTTCATCCTTCATCTTGAAGGAGCTGCCGCAGCCGCAGCTTGCAACTGCATTGGGGTTGTCAATGGTAAACCCGCCGCTTAAGCCCTCTTCCTTGAAGTCGATCTCCACACCCTCCAGATAATGGGCGCTGCTTTCTTCCACTACGACCTTAAGGCCGTTTATGGTTAGCACCTGATCCTCGGAATGCTCTTCATCATCGAAGCCCATGGAATAAGAGAAGCCGCTGCATCCGCCGGGGCGCACGCCAAGCCGGAGGAACAGGTTCGGCGTATCCTCCGCTTCCAACAATTCCTTAATGCGGCCGGCAGCCGAGTCGCTGATTTGAATCATGGTTGATCCCTCCTGTAATTGTCGCCTTTATCCACAGTATACCCCTAATCAGGGGATGCCTACAAGGCGAACCGGAGGAAAGCAAAAGCACTAGAATCCGCGGCCCAGGGATCGTTTGATCCGCATGGCCCCGGTCAGGGCATAATATTGGAGCAGCAGCTCGTCCAGCATCTGGCTGGCCCGCACCACCGCCGGGTGCCGCACGCCCAATTCGTCGGCAAGACGGTTCATTTGTGCACGGGCGGACTCAATTTCCGTTTGAATATTTTTTTCCGTTTTCAGACATTCCGCGCTTCTCATTTCTCATCCATACTCCCTATACTCTATCGAATTTCTATATAGTTCGACTGTAACCGCCGTAAGATTCAACTAAAAAGTTCACACAAGAATATAGTATACAGGATCATTTGCGCAAAGGAAATATTCCATTCGACTTATTTGCAGATATTCCCTCATTGGGAGATTAGTTCCTTGCCAATTTCGTATTGCCCCTTCTTATAGGGAAGTTTATAATGAAAAGATAAATTTGAATTTTTTATGACAAGTCATTCCATTCACTTCAATAAACACTGGAGGGGTCGCGCATGAGTATCATCATCCCCACATCTGACACGCGCATGGCGGAAATCGCGGAAAAGGTGCATCGTCAAGAGCGGCTGACACTGGAGGACGGACTGTTTTTGTATCAGTCGGAGGACCTCCTGACCATCGGCCAATTAGCGAATGAAGTCAATATGAGGAAGAACGGCAAGAACGTATATTTTATCGAGAATATGACGCTGTATTTCACCAACGTGTGTGAAGCCCACTGCGCCTTCTGCAATTACCGCAAGGATGAGGGCCAGGAAGGGGCGTTTACCCATACCGGCGAAGAGATGCTCCGGTATGTGGAAGAGCATATTACGCCAGGTGTCCGGGAGTTCCACATTACCGGCGGGCATAATGACAAGGTCTCCTTTCAATACTACAAAGATTGCATCCGTGCCTTGAAGAATAAATATCCGCACATTGCCATCAAGGCGTACACCGCGGCGGAGATTGATTTCTTCTCGCGGATCAGCGGACTTTCCTACCGCCAGGTGCTGGAGGAGCTGCGGGAAGCGGGGCTGGATACGATGCCAGGCGGGGGCGCCGAAATTCTCTCCGATCATTACCGGCAAAAGATGCGGGTAGAAAAAGCCAACATGGAGGAATGGCTCACCGTCCACCGGACAGCCCATCAGATGGGCTACAAAACCCATGCCACCATGCTCTATGGCTCCATTGAGTCCCAGCAGCAGCGGCTGGAGCATATGATCCTGCTCCGGGAGCTCCAGGACGAAACCAACGGCTTCATGGTCTTCATCCCTCTGGCCGTCCAGCCCATCAGCCAGCAGGCAGGCATTAAACGCCGCACCTCTGCCTTCGACGACTTGAAGACCATCGCTATTTCCCGCCTGATGGTGGATAATTTCCCCCACATCAAGGCTTATTTCATTAACATCGGCACCCAGCTGACCCAGTTGGCGCTCAGCTTCGGAGCCTCCGATGTCCACGGCACGCTGGTGCGGGAGCGGATCAGCCATTCCGCCGGAGCGCTTACCCCTGCGGGCTTGACCCGGGACGAACTGATCTGGCTGGTGAAGGGCGCAGGCAAAATCCCGGTAGAACGGGATACCTTCTATAACGTGATCGAAACCTATTAAGTGGAGCTGCGCCGCAGTCTCTAACAAGGAGAATACAGCCCCTATGGAATGGCTGATTGCGCTATGGATTGTATTTCAATCGCTGGGGTCCGCCGCTGATGCACAGGCTGCCGCCCTGGAAGAGGCTTACCGCTTGGAGGCCTCCTATTACAGCGGGGAGGAAGCAGCCGGGCTGGCTATGGCCGGTCCGGTGACGGTGATCCCCCCCTCCGTTTTCCAGGGAGACGCGGTGATGGTGCGGGCGGAGGCAGGCGGAGAACTGGTTTTCAGGGACAAAAAATACCCTCTGACCGAGCTGGGCAACGGCTACTACGCCCTGCTTCCGGTTCCAACCGATCTCAAACCGGGTACCTATACTATAGGGGGAGCTGCCCAGGAGGCCAAGGTAACCGTCAAGGCCAAGTCCTTCGACACGGACCGGCTGACAGTCACCAAGGAGCAGGAAAGCATGTGGCAGAATACGGAGCGGATCAATGCCGATCAGAAGAAAATCGATCTGGCCCGCAGCAAATCCGTTCCCCAGGTCCTGTTTAAGGAGCCTTTCGTCACGCCGGTTAAAGGCAGGCTTACCACCCCCTACGGGTACACCCGCTACGTGAACGGGGTATTCAACAGCATTCACCGGGCTATTGACCTTGCGGCCCCCACCGGTACCCCCGTACTGGCAACCAACGACGGTGTAGTGGTATTGGCAGAGGAGCTGTACCTGACGGGCAACTCCATCTATCTGGATCACGGTATGAGTTTATTTTCCCAATATGCCCATATGTCCAAGCTCCATGTGAAAACAGGAGACCATGTTAAAGCAGGGGATAAAATCGGCGAGGTGGGCAGCACCGGCTTCTCCACCGGCCCTCATCTGCACTTCACCTTCTGGATCGGGAATACGGCCACCAATCCGGACCGTATGCTGGGCCGGACGCCATTCAACTGGCAGGACCGCTGAGAAGCGGAAAAAACAGATGGAGAGGGGTGTGAGGAATCATGAAGAAACTGGTCATTCTTGGGGGCGGCTACGGCGGAATGGCGATTATCCGCCAGCTGCTGGAGAGGGATCTGCCGCCGGACACAGTAATATACCTGGTGGACCGGATGCCATATCAGGGGCTGAAGACGGAATACTACGCCCTGGCTGCCGGCTCAGCGGCCGAGCATGGGCTTCATGTGGCATTTCCCGTCCACCCCCATCTTATTCTGTTCTTCGGGGAAGTAACGGAAATCAGCCTGAAGGAGCGGCTTATCTATCTTCAGGACCAGGATCCCATATCCTATGATTGGCTGGTTGTTGGCCTGGGTTGTGTGGACCAATATTTCGGAGTCCCCGGTGCCGCGGAGTTCACACACAGTCTGCAAACACTGGGGGCCGCAAGACGGACCTATGTGGCCCTGCAGGAGGTCCGCCCATATGGGCATGTCACCATCATCGGCGGAGGTTTAAGCGGTGTGGAGATGGCCTCGGAGCTCCGGGAATGCCGTCCTGACCTCCATATACGGATTCTGGACCGGGGGGGCGGCATTCTGGCCGCATTCCCCGAGAAGCTGCGGCTGTTCGTCCATGAATGGTTTCTGGAGCATGATGTGGAGATACGTTCCCAGGTGGAGCTGGAGGAAATCCGCGAGACGGAAATTTTGGAGGGCGGCAAAATTCTCCGCTCTGAGGCCACAGTATGGGCGGGAGGCATTCAGCCTGCACAGCCCGTCCATGCCCTGGAGGTAAAGAAGGATGAAGCTGGGCGCATCCGCCTGGACAGCTATCACCGGATCCCTCAATTTCCCGAGGTATTCGTGGTGGGGGACTGCGCCAGTCTGGTCTTCTCCCCCAGCGCCCAGGCGGCCATTATTCAGGGCAAGCAAATTGCAACGGTGTTAAGGGCCATCTGGGATGGGGTGACCCCCAATATCAGCCCTTTACGGCTCCGGGGAACCCTTGGCTCATTGGGCAAAAAAAACGGCTTCGCCCTGATGGGCGACAGCACGGTGGTGTTCGGCAAGGTGCCGCGGACATTAAAAAGCGGGGTGCTCTGGAAATCGCGCCATCATTTCGGATAGAGGGCCAGTATGGCTTCCTCCAAACGGGTAAGCAGCTCCTCCGCCGTTCCGGCTCCGATAAACTGGCCGTCCAAAAGCGCGTAAGGCCCTGCATAGCATTCACCGCAGCTGCCTAAGCAGCCGTATTCCAGCACATCATAATCGGGATTGGCCTCCAGGAGCTTCATCACCCGTGCGGTGCCATGATGCATATTGCCTGAGCAGAATTCAATAAGAGGTCTCATCATGACTTTCCTTTCCGGTCCGCTGGAATGAATAGTGGGATTGTTTTTACTTTTGCGTCACTTGTAATATAATAAAGGAAAGAAAGGAGTTGAAGCAAATGAGTGAGAACAAAGAAGTAGCCTATGATGAGGTACTGGAGGTTCTGGATAAGCTTCGCCCCTTCCTGCAGCGGGACGGAGGAGACGTTGAGCTTGTGGATGTGGAAGACGGCATCGTGAAGCTGAGACTGATGGGCGCATGCGGAAGCTGCCCCAGCTCCACCATCACCCTGAAGGCGGGCATTG
>JAQSYT010000161.1 GCA_029256065.1 Paenibacillaceae bacterium | reverse complement strand
TCCCATCAAAAACCGGGCCGCAGGCGTGCTTTCTGCCCAACCATTTTTTTCATTGGAATAAAAAGCTCCAGGGGGACGCTTTTGGGGGCGCGGACAATATGGAGCAGCCATAAGGGAAGGCAGCTTTCCGCTATTGCAGGCCGCAAGGGGCAATGTGGGGGGATAACGGAAGCGATTTCTCCCTTATTTCTCTTTTTGCTGTCGGTATCGGGCTCGCACCGGGATAATAGCGGAAACCAGGCTGACGTTATCCCCGCAAAACGCGGATGCGCAGCCCGGTTAGCGGAAATGTTCCTTTCTCTAAGCATGACACCGAAGACCGGTGAAAGCACCGGGGGAACCCATAACCGGCTGTGCCGGTTTTGGAGCTTCCATAACATATCCGTCCTGTGCCATGGACCTTGTGATGTCAGAATAGCGGAAGCATTCCTCCGCTATCCTCCTGTTCGGGACGCTTCTGCCAGAAATAGCGGAAGCGTTCTTCCGCTATTCGTCTTCGGCAGCGGCTTTCCAAGAGAGACAGGGATGCTTAGCGGAAATCCCTTTCCGTTATTCGCCCCCTAGGGCGTGTCGGAGAGGCGTTAACGGAAATTCTCTTCCGCTATCATCATTTTCTGCCCCCGCCCTTTTTCCGCAGCGAAAAAAAGAGCCGCATAAATGCGACTCTAAACATGCGGCTCTCTCACTGCTTCCTCTCGCTGCCCTTACAGGCTGCTTCGCGCCAGCTTCAGGCATTCGATCCCGGCCAACAGCACAATGCCGATGCCATGGGTATCATTCAGCTGCCAGCTAAGCTGATCCTTGTAATAATATTTGTTGAAGGAATAACCGGAGCCCCGGCAGACGCCGTACACATTGCCCTGCTTGTCGATACACAGCTCCACCAGAGCCTCCCATGCCCGGAGTGCCGCAGCAGCATATTCGTCCGTCTCCTCCAGCCACCCGAAGCGGATGCCTCTGGAAAAGGCGTAAATAAACATGGAGGTGCAAGATGCCTCCTGGTAGGAGCTGTGGTCCGTGAGCACCTGATGCCAGAGCCCGTTTGGTCCCTGCAGCTTCAGATATCCCTGGCACAGCTCCCTGAAGAACGCCAGAAGCGGCTGGAACAAGGCATGATCTGCAGGCAGCAGCTCCAGAATTTCCGTAAGGGAGAACAGCACCCAGCCATTTCCCCGTCCCCAGGGCACACCATTGGGCTTTCCGAATTTATGGTCAAAGACATGATGCATGATCTGCTGCTCCGGAATGAACATCCGCTCCTTATACAGCAGGAACTGCCGGGCGGCATCCTCCAGATAGGACAGCTCTCCGGTCAACGCATAATATTTGCCCAGAAAAGGCGTGCTCATATACAGGTCATCGCACCACATGGTGCCCATCATAAAATCCGTGGTTCCCTTCACCCGGTACAAAGCACCGTCAGTGAGCCGGTCCTGAATATGGGTAATGTAGTGGGCAATATGATCTGCCGTCTCCCTTGCTCCGGTCAATGGCCTGGCCGCGTGGGCCGTCAGCATAGCCGCTCCGAAGGAGCCGCAGTCGTCAAGGCTGTCGATCAGGGCCAGCTGGTGATTGATACCCGGTGCGCCGAACTGCTCCGTATCCCACATGGCATATTCGTGCAGCGAGGTGCATTGTTCAATATGGTCGGCGGCATAGTTGAGGAATTGGGGCTTCTCCAACTCCTCTCCGGTTTTCAATATACCGTAGAGGGTAACGCCCAGCGGATAATTCCATTTGCCGTACAGGGTTGTTTCCAGGTAAGGACGGACGGATGCTTCCGGCGAATCAGCCCTCCAAAACCGTCTGCTCCCCTCCGGCCCAAATAAGCTGTCCAGCCTGGCCACATCCTCCGCGATTGGAGCATGCTCCGGCGCGAAGGGTCCCAGATACAGCCATGTATCAGGCAGTCCTTCTACGGGATATGGTGCCTCCAACCGGACTCCGCTGTCCGCTACAGGAGCTTCCAGGCGGAAATCCCATACTGCCGCCGCGGGACAGGTGGAGCGCACCACAAGATGATGGCGGCCATATGCCACCTCAAGGGGAACCCGGAAAGCTCCTCCCTGTTCTAACGGTGACCTGTAGAACTCACGGCCGTTCAGATATAGGGCAAACGCGCCGGAGGCTGATCCGGCTAAGTGCAGCTTAACCCCTCCAACCCGGGTACAGCAGAGGCCTGTCCAGGCAAAAGCCGTTTGCCCGGAGGTTGCCGCTGACCCCAGCACCCGTGTGAAGCTGCCGGCCTGCTCCTCCTCCGCGGTCCACCCACAGCGCGGATACCATTCCAGCCCGCCGGCTCCCGCTTCATCAAGGGCGGCAAGCTCCGCCAATGGCTCATCCTGGGGGGCGCTGTAAATCCAGCCCTCCCGCCCTGCCCTTGCAGGGCCCGGGGACAGGAAGTGCATGGGCGCACCCTTCACACTGCCGGTTCCAAAAACAGCGCCGCAGCCGGTTCCCGTTGCCGTAAACTCCAGTACCAGATGGTTCCAGCCCTTGACCATACGGGCCCGGAACAGCGCCCGCCGGTCGGGGAACACATCGTCATTGAGATTCGATGCGAATTGCCTGCTTCCGTTCACATAAACCTTCACCGGGCCATAGCAGCTGGCCGCAAAGGGAAGCTCTCCCTCCTGGGCGCACCACAGCTTGGCCCAAGCATACGCATATTGTCCGTCCCGGATGTCCGGCCAACGCTCAGCCAGATTCATGTCATACCGGCAGTCCGAAAGACGCCGGAAGCTTGCCCCGTCATGGACGCGGTAGACCGGCGGCTCCTGGGGGTTGGCCCCGATATATCGGTTGGCGATGGTCTCCAGCACCTGCTCCGTACTGCCTCCGCTGGACCGGGCGATGGATTCCATTTCATGAATATAACCCTTCACGTCCTGGCCTCCTTATTTGATGATTTCTCCGCCTGGATAAAGTGTGGAGCTGTACAGCCGCTTAGGCTGGGAAAGCGGACCCTTGGCCGCGGATTGGGACAAATCAGCCGGAGCGCTTGCATACACCACCGCCTGATCGTCTGTGTACACAATCGCCATCTCTTTGCCGCTTCCCAACAGATCGCCGTGCACCACATATCCTTCTGTCGGGAAGGTTGCCACCACATTCATATTGCCGTCGTACAGGGACGGGAACACGCCGCCGCCTCTGCGGAAGGCCAGAATGTAGTCAGGGGCGCCGGCTTCCCAGTTGGAGAGAGTCTCGGCGATGGTGAGCCAGCCCGGTGTTTTGCGGTCTTCCTTCCAGATTTCCTTGCCCTCGCAATCCAAGAGGAACAGAGCATCTCTGCCCTTCAAGCCCTTGCCGTCATCCTCCCGGACCATCCGGTCAAGCCCTGCCACCTGCAGACCCGGCAGCTCCGGACAGAATTTGCCCAGGGCGATGTGCTGGGATTCGATGGAGCCTTCATAACGCCACAGCTCGTTGCCGTCACGGTCATACATAACCGTCACACTGCCGCCTACCACCAGCTCCGGCAGGCCATCCCCATTCACATCGCCTACCCAGATGCAGTCGGCATGGTCGTCCAGATCCTTGCAGCTCCATTGGAGCTTGCCGTTATGGTCCAGCAGATCATAACCGGCCATTACCTCGTCATAGCCGTCCCCATTCAGGTCATACACCCAGGGGAAGTGGCCCGGATTGCCCTCATGGGTCCACAGCAGGTTAAACTCATTGTCCAGCGCCCAAAGCTTATGGTAACGGTCCTTCAGGATAATGTCCGAAGGGCGATCTTTCCCGGTCAAATTGGCAATAATGATGCAATCATGGGCTTCAGCACCAGGCAGTTCATGAACCGCTTTCACCGCTCCCGTGGCTCCATCAAGAATATGAAACTTGCTGTCCATCACACAGAGAACCTCCAGCTTGCCGTCCCCATCGATATCATAAATTTGGGCCGGGTAATCGGAGCCTTGCTTGCCCGCTCCCGGATCCGGCTTGCCGGTTTGCCACAGCAGCTTGCCGGTGAGATCATATGCAGTCAGACATTGAACCTGATGGGGGATGTACCGGACATCCTGGCGGTTATCCGGCTGAACCAGCAAAAGCTCCATCCGGCCGTCGCCGTTCAGGTCACCGAGAAGAAGCTTGCAGCGGGGACCGGCAGCTTGAATATCCAGAGTTGCGCGAGGGGAACAAATTCGGGTTTCTGTCGTCATGCTTAAAATTCCTCCTGTAAGGAGCTGCGGGGAAGAACACTTACGTTTATTTCCTTCGCAGTCTCTTAGTAAGCTTCGTCCGGCCAGGCCTTGGTCAAGCCGGCCGACTGTACACACGTAGCGTACCAGTCCCGTCCCCATTCGGCAATGGTACATTCTTGACCCAACGCTTGTACTAATTTGTGCATCTTGCACAATCTTGCCGGGAAACAAACCGATCCGCCAAAAATGACCATCTATTTCCATGTTCATTACCTATCCTTTTGGTGTGCTCCGCACACAAGCCGGCAAACCGCACAAAAACAGCCTGCCCCGGCGGTTTCCCGTCCGGGTGCAGGCTGCTGTTTCCTATCATCAGAAGCGGACGGTAGCCCCGCCCGGAATTTCCCGGATTTCTCCGTCAACGCTAAGCCACACGGAGGCGGCGTTGGGGTTCTCCACAAATTCCATCCCTGCGGAGAAACGGAGACGCTCATAGGCATGGATGTAATCCACAATTTCCATGTTGGTGGCATACCAGATATCATCCCGGTTGCCCGCCAATTCACAAAAGTTCTCGATGACATTCCAATTGTTGTCATTGTCAAATTCGTAGCTGTGGCCCCACACATACATCAGGTACAGATACTGTTTTTTGTGAAGGGAAACAAAGGTTTCCCCATGTTTCATGAGATTGTCCTTATGGTGGCAGGTGGCCTTCCACTCCAGCCAGTCATGGGGCAAGCCGAAGCCGCCGTGGGTGGTTTCCACCACCCGGGAATACTCAATCCCCAGCTGGGGCAGCAATTCCTTGATCTGGGGGTTGTAGGAGCCGTTGGGATAGGACATGCCGCGGATGGTGTACCCGAAGATTCTCTCCAGATTTTTGCGGTCCTCCATCACCTCATGAACCAGCATCTCCTTGGGGCAGCGGGCAATAGTCGGGTGGGTCAGCGTATGGGCGGAAACCTCATGGCCCTTATACAGCTCCACACACTCTGCTTCCTCCAGCCGGTCATACTCCGTATTGCCGAAGAAGCCGGAATTAATGTGGAAGGTTCCTTTGATGCCGTTGCGGTTAAAAATCTCCACCAGGCGTTTGTCGGCTTTGCGGCCGTCGTCATAGCTCATGGTCAGGGCCTTAAACTTGCCCTCCGGATACGTAACATAAATCTTTGCCATGTGTAAAACCCTCCTAAACATGTTCGCGGAAGCGAAAACCGGTATCGTAATAAACTCGTTTAATCTTTGGCGTATACCTGCAGATTGGCGTATTCCGCCAGGAGCGGCGCCATCTGGCGGAAGCCGATTCTGCCCCCGCCTAAGAGCGGCCCGTAGGCTGCACCGTCATCCTGCCAGGAAAACACCGGAAGCTCATTGATATAGAAGGACACGGAGCTGTCCCGCTTCACAGCCAGCATCCGGTAAGGCTCCGGCGCATCCTCCACACCGGGAATGGGATCAGCCCCCTGGGCCACCAGATGGAAGCCGTAGCTTTTGCGGAGATTGCAGGTGTGGAACTGCCGCTCCTCGGCCCATTTCCGCCGGAAATAGGAAATGTGGAACGCATCCATTTCCCCGTGATGGTACTGGTCGTATATCCCTGTCCGCGGAGCAAGCCCGGGATCGAACAGATCCTTGCCTGCCGCACCTGCGGCGGCCAGGAACAATATCGCCAGCCCCGGCTCACGGAGCGGCCGGAACTCCCAGGAAACCGCCATATCCGAAGGGAAAGCCTCCGGGCACCAAAACACAAAATTGGCCGCCTGGCCCGCCTCCGGATCCATACCGTTCTCCAGCCGCATCCTGCCCTCGGGGAAGGAAACAAGCCCCTGTCCCTCCATCCGGAAGCCGTCCACATCGGACGGGGCGGCCAGCGGATTATGGTAAATCCGCTGCCATTCAGACGGAAACAGCAATCCGCCGTTAAACCCGTTCATTTTGCTTCACCCCTTATTTCTTGTTGACGGAGGAAGGCAGCCATTCACTGATCAATTCCAGACTCAGGATGGTATTTAGCGACCATTGGCTGGCTTCATTGGTATTCATCCAGTCAATTTCCTTAATTCCGTCCATATAAACCACGTCCTCCGACTGCTCCTGGAGATTCACCGCCCCGAAGGGATTCCCTTGGAGGATGCTCCAGCAGCGCTCCGCGGTTACCGTATGCTGCTTGTAGTAAGCACCGTAAGCGGCAATAGCCACACTCAGCACCGGATGCTCAAAATTCTTGTGGGAGATTTCTCCATGGGACAACAGATCCTTCTCCTCCTGCGGCGCATTGTAATATACGCCGTATTCGGCCATCATCTCATTCCATTCCGGGTCCTCCAGCATCTCCGCCAGCTCGAACCAAACCTGAGGTCCACCCATGCAGATGGACAGATGCCGTCCCCAGTTTTCAGCGCCCATGGACGATAAAAGCCCCGTTTTGGGATCGTAGCCATAGACCGGCCCGGAAATCAGCCGGTACTTGGCTTTTTTGATGCAATCGATGCCTGTAAGAATTTTATCCCGGTAGAAGGTATCCTCGAAGCGCTCCCAGCGGGTCATCCAGTTAGAGCTGAAGGCAGCCCAGTCGGGGCCGACCCGGATATGGGTGGGATGCTCGTCCTTGGGAAAATACGCCCGCAGCGGGTCGAGCGTGACCGTGGCGTAATCCGCGTCCTTCACCAGTTCCATACAATCGCCGATCCGCTCATCCGCCGTCAAGTAATAATAATAACGGTGCAGCCCGGCCATGGCGATGCGGGGCTCCTTGCAGCCGCAGCCCCAATGGACTACATTGTGCCGGGAGCCGAGTCCGGCGTATTCGCCGATGTGGTACATATCCACCTCGCTGGTATGGCGGGTCATCGCCTCGGCCATCCGGAAGATGTCCGCCCTGCCGGAGCGGAGGAACATAGTCCACAGCCACATGTTAGGAACCAGCTCCGCATTCTGCCACGCACAGCCGCCCAGATCATAGTTCCAGACGTGGCGGGCTGCATCATAGCTGTGCATAAAATCGCCGTAATCCCAGAAGCCGAACCACTTGCGCTGCTCTGCCTCCTGCTGGTAAAAGGTGATGATGCCGTCCAGTCTATCTTCCAGGTAAGCCTTCTCCGGGGTGCTCCGGTCCGGCAGACTCCACAGACCGAAGGCCCGTGTCCCGTAGTAATATTCCGGCGTGCATACCAGAAGCTCCGGCATATCCGTTGCTTCGGCCATCCGCTCAAGGGTGTTGGAGTCAGGTGTGGCGCCTAGGCACCAGACCGTCAGCTCATGGGTATTGCCCACGCCGTATGGTGTTGCTCTAAGCTCATCGGCCCCCTCATAGGACGAATTCACATGGGTTTCCGTATCATAATGCCGCATATCCATGACTTCCGCGCCGGGAGACCAGAACCAAACGGTGAAGTCCGCCTTCTGAGAGGACATTCCGGCTACTTCCATGCCGGAGGGATACTTCCGCCAGAAATCCTTCAGTCCGGCGGCAATACCGCCGGATACTCCGCCGGCATAACCCACACCGCCTGCCCGGCGGCCTTCCGCTCCCTTCACCCAGGAGCAGCCATCCTTGGTGCGTTTTTTTATGGTGAAATGCTCGGAGGAATCCTGCAGGACTTTGAAGCTGTCCCATGTGGCCGCATCCTTCAGGAGGCCAAGGTAATACGCATCCTCTTCCTCATCGAAGGCAAGCGCCCTGCCCTCCAGCTGATCCTCATACTTCTCCAGATACTTGCCCTTGGTCCGGCGGTTGTACATCGACTTGGGCGAATCATTGAACCAGCCCTGGTCGCCGGCAAACCGGATATGGCGGTTATAGTGGGGCCCCGACAGGGGCACCGAAAAGGAGACCCCCAGGCCTTTAATAAAATCGGTATTGGGATTCCCGTCATAATAAAAGGTATGCACCAGCCGGATAGATTCCTGACCTGCATAGAAATACAGCCGCAGGGTAAACGGCAGCCATTCACGCGCGCCTGACTTGGCCCGGTATCTGCCCTCCAGCCGGATAACGGCTCTCACCGGTCCCGCGGCTTCCACGGAAGCCTGGCGGATTACACCTGTGAAGGGCTCCTCCCGGTATGTGCGCAGCCCTGAAACATGGTCCTGCACCTCCGTCAGAGCCACCAATGCTCCGCCATCACAGATCTCCGTTCCGCCGCGCTCCATCCGCTCTATGATCCGGCTGCCCTGCTTAGCCACAATCCAACTGATTTCGCCGGAGGAAATGACAATCCGCTCAGCAGATTCTTCCACTGTTACTCGGGAAGCAGGAATTGCCGCCTCTCCTTTGCCCAGCACAAAGCCCCCGCTTTCTGAAGCAGGGACTACCGCCGCATGGGCGGACCACTTGATACTTCCGTCGGGCCAATAGGCTGTCGGCCAGCTGTCCACTGGGAATTGGCGGGCTCCATCGGCGCTTGAGAGATACAGGCTATCCTTCCGGTTAAGCTCGCCCTTCTTCCAGGGAATCCCCCAGGTAATACCGGCATCCCCCGAGGGGTTCTTAAGCCACCGCAATTGGACAGGTGTGAGTGAAGACAACAAGACCATCTCCTTTTTCATGTCTCTAAAAGAGCAACACCCCCATTCTAGGCCGCTTCCCCCTTGATGACAATGAGACTTTCTTGTCCGCCCGAACCCTGGTAATAGCACATTTCCACCTGTTTTGGACTTTATTGCAATCCCTTTTCCCTGCTTAATTCCCGGTAACGGGTGGGTGTCATGCCTTCCAGCTTCTTGAAAATCCGGTTAAAATAGCTGTGCTGATAGCCAACCCGCTCCGCCACATCGTTAATCAGAAGGTCCGTATCCCGCAGAAGCTCTCTGGCTTTTTCCATGCGGATTTCCGTCAGGTAGTCAATGAAATTCTTTCCCGTGACCTGCTTAAAGGACTTACTGAGGAAGAATGGATTGGTTCCCGTATGCTCCGCACAATTGTCCAGGGAGATATCATTCATGTAATTCTGCTGCAGATACAGCATAGCCTGCTCAATAATCCGTTTCACCTGGGCATCCGTCCGCTGCATCAGCTCCAGCAGATAAGGATCGACAATCTTCTCCCGGAACCATTCCAGAATCAGCTTGGTTTCCCGGATCTGGGACAAGGACTCATACATGTTTATGCCCTTGAACAGCCGGTTGGGATTGATGCCGGAAACCATAACCGCATGCTGGATACTGCCTAACAGGTGGAGCATACCCTGCTGCACGTCAATTTCCTTAGCCCTGTTGGAGGAGAGCGCTACGAGAAAGTCCTCCAGCAGCTTATAGGTATCGGATTCCTGGCCGGTGCGCATAGCTTGGATCAGCTCCCGTTCCAGGGAAAAGGGATACTGAAGCTCCGCCTCCTCCGGCACATGGGGCTGGGTTTCCATATCAAGAATCTGGTTCTCGTTGGAGAAATTGCGGAAGGCGGCAGCCTGCCGGGCCGTTTCGAAGGACCCGGGAATCTCCGATATAGTACTGACCGGCCGGCTGATGGCCAGCGTCACATTCATCTTCAGCATTTGGTTGACGGCTTGAGTCAGCTCCTCCGAGAACGCTTTAAGCTCTCCCGAATAGGTTTCGTCATTGGGAACAATGACAAGCAGACCTGCGGTGAGATCATGGAAGTTAATGGAGTTATGCTGTTCAAAATGGAGATCAGCCAATTCGCTGATAATATTCACCGCGGCGAAGGTAACGAGCCCCTCGTCACCATACTTAAATTTCCCCTCATGGCTGGTGATGCCGGTGAGCTGGATGTACATCACAATAAATACCCGGTCCCGGACTTCCCATTTGAAGCTCTCCATCCGGTTCGTCAAATCTTCCTCCGAATAGGCGTAGAGGTAGCCTTGCATCAACTGGTGCAGGAAGCTCTCTTTAACGTGGGGAAGCTGCTCAGCCAGCCTGCCCTGCAGCTCATGGCTTTGCTCGTACAGACTGTTCCAGCGCTGCTCGATTAAGGCAAATTCATCCTCCTTTCCTCCTGCCGGCGCCTGGCCGCCCAGAAGCTGCTGCACCAGCCGGTTGACCGGTGAATAGATGCGCCGCGAAGCCACCCACGACAGAAGCACCGCCAGCAGCAGCGCACAGAAGCTGATAATAAGGATCAGCTTGGAAATAAACACAACCGGCGAGGTAATGCTGGAGATGGGTGATGCCGACACATAGGTCCAGTTGGAGGCAATGCGTGAAAAAGTCCCGTACGAGACGGTATAGGTAATGCCTTTCCATTCGAAGAAAAAGGCTGTACTGGCCGGATGCTCCTTAATCTTGTCCCGCAATGCGATAACAAAGGGAGAATCCAGGGCCCCTCCTCTTGCCGAGGCATACAACTCCCCGGAATCCTGGAGAATAAAGCTCTCCCCTTCGTTATACGGCAGCATGGTCTTCAGCATATCGGAAACCTTCTGGGAATCCAGCCGGACCAGCAGGGTGCCGAAGGGGGTGAAGCTTCCTCCCGGAATCTGGTGGACCAGCGTAATATCCTTCTCATGAGGCCGGGCAGGATCAAAGGCCCATTGGGTCCAATAGGTAATCCGGTTGGGCTGGATCAGCTTTTTGTAGATTTCGGAAACAGCAGGGTTGCGGACGACGGAATACTCCGGATCGAACATCACCTCCCGCTTCTCCTCCAAATACAGCTCCACCCGCTTGGTCATGGTATTGGAGCCCTGCATAACCAACAGTGTTTTGGATATATCCTTGGCCCGTTCAAAGTCGGTGTTAAAATCCACATCCAAAAGGCTGTAATCGAACTTATTGTCGAATGCCCAATGGGACAGCATCAGCTCCAGGTTGGTGAGCTGCTCGTCAATATTGCGGGCACGCTGCTCAATTTGCACATTATGAAGATTAAGCAGCTCGGTTTCCAGCCGTCCGCCTCCCATCCAGTAGACCAATGCTCCAATAATGAAGCCGGGAATACTGGAAACCAATAAAATCATCGCCAGACTTTTATTGTAATGGGGTCGCTTGTTCTGGGTAATCCGGTCAAGCAGGGGTTTGCCGATCTTCTCCACAAAACGGTTCATCACTTATTCACCACTGGTTCTACGGATTGTTTCAAAACATTCTTTCT
>JAQSYT010000160.1 GCA_029256065.1 Paenibacillaceae bacterium | reverse complement strand
TTATTGATCTTATTGATCTTATTGATCTTATTGATCTTATTGATCTTATTGATCTTATTGATCTTATTGATCTTATTGATCTTATTGATCTTATTGATCGTATCTATCGTATACCTCTATTCGTACCCCGCAACGCGGCGGTGCTTTTTGGCATGTTCAATATCTGTAGCTGCGGTTTCGCTTTTTTTTTCTTAGTTTTTTAGTTTTGCTTCTTTTTGATTGCTGATTTGCGGATCGCCCTTAACTTACTAATGACAGGTCAGCGACATTAGAAATCTGGATTATATGTGAAGAGGATAATGCACGGCCACGGGTTGATACTGCTAGCTGCAATAAGTCAGAGATTAGCCAGACCTGCTTCCTGAACAAAGGGGATAATACCCGAAAAGAGACTGGAAAGATACTTTATCGGAGCAGGAGTGACGCGGAACTTTATCGGAGCAGGAGTGACGCAGGACTTACATGAGCTGAAATGTGCCGGAGTGATGAGACATTGGTGCGGTTGATTGAACTGAATCCATGCATTGACGGATGTTCTATATGTGTCTTACAATAACGATTAGTCGACTAAATAAAATGTGGAGATGAAAGGGGCTGACCACGATGGATGTTTACAAGGTGGAGCATGTGGACAGTGTGTTCCGTCGGGTATCCAAGCTGCATCACCAGACGGTGTCCTCTTACCTTTCAGGGCGAGGGGTTTACCCGGGGCAGCCGCCGCTCCTGCGTGCGCTGTCAGAGCGGGATGGACAAATTCAGAAGGAACTGGCCGAGCAGATGGGGATTACTCCCGCCACTCTGAATGTGATGATTGCCCGTATGGAGAAGTCCGGGCTTTTGGAACGCAAAGCGGATGAGGCGGATCAGCGGGTATCCAGGGTTTATTTGACGGAGCAAGGCCGTCAAGCCCATCAGGAGGTGCGGAATATGATTGACCTGATGGAGAAAACCTGCTTCATGCATTTCATACCGGAGGAGAAGATGATTTTCCGCCGCTTGCTTCTGCAGATGTATGAAAATCTAAAGGAAGCGGAACGGAGCGGCGGAATCGCGGAGTGGAATGGGCAAGAGGATTAGTTGGCTAATTAATTATTGCATTTGATGAGCAAAGACAAACGGGGTGAAGCATCGATAATGTTGAAGCTGGTGAAATACATGAAGCCATATTGGAAGGCGGCTTTGCTTGGCCCCCTTCTTATGGTGTTGGAGGTATCCATGGACCTTCTGCAGCCCAAGTTAATGGCGCAGATTGTGGACCAGGGGATTATGACCGGAAATTTAAGTGAGATTCGGAGAACCGGGCTCATGATGTTGGCGACCTCCCTTATCGGGCTTGTGGGAGGTGTAGGTTGCGGTATTTTTTCAACTATTGCCGCCATGCGGTTTGGGGCGGACCTGCGGGAAGCAGTGTTTACTAAGGTGCAGCGTTTTACTTTCCGCAACCTGGAAAAGGTGCATACTGCATCCCTGATTACCCGGCTTACCAATGACGTTTCCCAGGTGCAGCTGTTTGTGCAGATGCTTTTGAGGATGATGGTCCGCGCTCCATTCTTGGCGGTGGGCAGTCTGATTCTGGCATTTATGATCAATTGGAAGTTGGCCATGATTCTGGTAGTTGTAGTGCCTATTTTGTTTGCAGTAGTAGCAGGGATTACCCGCAAGGGCTTCCCCATGTTTGCCAAGGTGCAAAAAAGATTGGACCGGATGAATACGGTTCTTCAGGAAAATTTAGCCGGCATCCGTGTAGTCAAGGCATTTGTCCGTTCAGACTACGAGACGAAGCGGTTTACGGAAGCCAATGATGATTATATGGCAGTGGCGCTCCGGGCTAATATTATGATGGCTACGCTGTCGCCGGTTATGTTCCTGCTCTTGAATGGTACTATCGTTACTGTATTATGGCTGGGCGGTAACCTATTTTGGGATAAGGCGCTGCCCATTGGAGATCTGGTGGCATTTATCAACTACGTGACGCAGCTGCTTTCTTCTTTATTGATGGTAGGGATGATGCTGGCTAATATTTCACGGGCTACAGCCTCTTCGGAACGGATTGTGGAGGTGCTGGAAACGGTGCCTGAAATTAAGAGTCCTGAACGGGTTGTAGCCGAACGAATCCGCAAGGGACAAATTGAGTTTGATAGAGTAGGTTTTGCTTATGACGGGGGCGAACAGGTCCTGCGGGATATCAGCTTTACGGTACAGCCAGGAGAAACATTGGCCATTCTTGGTGCAACCGGGTCCGGCAAGTCTACGCTGGTCAGTCTGATTCCCCGCTTATATGAAGCGGAGGAAGGGCAGGTGCTGGTGGATGGCATCGATGTGCGGGATTATCCGCTGGAGGGGTTAAGAAGCAGTATTGGCATGGTGCTTCAGGAGGCGGTCCTGTTCTCCGGGACGATCCGGGAGAACATTGCCTTCGGCAAGCCAGATGCCACCATGGAAGAGGTGGAGGCGGCAGCCCAGGCAGCTCAAGCGCATGACTTTATCATAGGAATGTCTCAAGGATATGAGACGGTTCTGGGCCAGCGAGGAGTCAATTTATCAGGGGGTCAAAAACAGCGGATCTCCATTGCACGGGCATTACTGATGAAGCCGGCCGTTCTAATTTTTGATGATAGCACCAGTGCTGTGGATCTGGGAACGGAGTCACGCATCCAGAAGGCTTTGCGTGAGCAGATGAAGGAGACCACCAGCCTGATTATTGCCCAACGTATTTCCTCCGTTATGGAGGCGGACCGGATTTTGGTGCTGGAGGACGGGACGGTAGCAGCTTCGGGAAATCACCGCGAGCTCATGGCTACAAGCCCCGTTTACCGTGATATCTACAGATCTCAGCTAGGAGAGGAGGAGGTACTATATGCCGGAAGCGAACGTTAACCGTGCCGGAGCCCGCGGCAGTACGGCTCCTATGCCGGGGATGCCTGGTGGTGGACCGGGAGGACCTGGCGGCCCCGGACCTGGAGCCCTCCGGGGAATGCTGCCTAAGGTGCGGCCCAAGGATGCTAAAGGCACATTACGCCGGCTGTGGGGATATCTGCGGAGACAGCGTACCGGATTGATGCTGGTATTCATACTGACGGCCTTTGGAGCAGGACTTGGCTTGATTGGGCCTTATCTGATCGGCACCGCTATAGACAAATATATTCTTCCGGGAGATGTAAACGGGCTGCTGCGGCTTTGTACCGTGCTTATTGCCGTCTATGCGGCGGGGGCTGTGATGAACTGGCTCCAGCTGTATATGATGAACCGGGTTTCTCAACGGGCAGTGTGGGAGCTGAGGAACGATCTGGTTGGCCGTCTGCAGAAGCTGCCGCTGCGGTTTTTTGACAGCAAAACCCATGGTGAGCTGATGAGCCGCACCACTAATGACGTAGACAATATATCCAATACGCTGAATCAGAGTGTTACTCAATTGATTACAGGTGTGTTGACTCTTACCGGTGCGCTGGGCATTATGCTGTCCCTGAATGTGTGGTTGACGCTTTTGAATTTGGTAACAGTGCCCATTACACTGCTGGTCACCAAGAAAATTGCCGGCTTTACCCGCCGTTATTTCAGCGGACAGCAGAAGAGCCTGGGGGAAATGAATGGATTTATTGAAGAAACCGTTTCCGGTCAAAAGGTGGTGGCGACGTTTTGCAGGGAAAAAACCTCCATTGACCAGTTTGCTGCCATCAACAGAGAATTGACCAATACCTCTATTAAAGCACAGGTTCTTTCAGGTATGATGGGGCCGGTTATGAACGTAATCAATAACTTGGGATTTGCCCTCATTGCATCTGTCGGTGGTTGGATGGCTCTTAATTCCATGACCAGTATTGGTACTGTGGTCAGCTTTTTGAACTATTCCCGCCAGTTCAGCAGGCCTATCAATGATCTGGCTAACCAATTTAATATGATTCAAGCTGCCATCGCAGGAGCGGAACGGGTATTCGAGGTGATGGATACTCCAGATGAATATGAAGACCAGATTGAAGGAAATCTGTGGAAGGCGCCAAAGGGGGAGGTCATCTTCAAGGATGTTTCCTTTGGCTATAAGGAAGGTGTGCCTGTATTAAAAGACGTAAGTCTTCATGCCCGTCCCGGAGATATGATTGCTCTGGTGGGGCCGACCGGCGCCGGCAAAACTACAGTGGTCAACCTGCTGACACGTTTCTACGAGCTGGAAAGCGGATCAGTTACGGTGGATGGGGCGGAGCTTTCCACCATTGATAAAAATAGCCTGCGTACAGGGCTGGGCATTGTGCTGCAGGATGCTGCGCTGTTTTCCGACAGCATCCGGGAAAATATCCGTTACGGCAAGCTGGATGCCACCGATGAGGAAGTAAAGGCGGCGGCCAAGCTGGCTAACGCCGACAGCTTCATCCGCAAGCTGCCCAATGGATATGACACTGTGCTGGCTGCGGAAGGCAGCAACCTGAGTCATGGGCAGCGCCAGCTTCTCACTATCGCCAGGGCGATTCTTGCCGATCCGGCCATTCTGATTCTGGATGAGGCAACCAGCAGCATTGACACCCGCACGGAGATGCACATTCAAGCCGCTATGCGTACTTTAATGAAGGGAAGGACCAGCTTCGTCATTGCCCACAGGCTGTCCACCATCCGTGAAGCGGATCAGATTCTGGTCATCGACGGCGGCAGGATCATCGAGCGTGGAACCCATGAGGAGCTATTGGCAGAAGAAGGGTTTTACTTCAGGCTGTATACCAGCCAATTTAAGAAGGTTATTTAATAAAGCGAAAGAGCAGGGGATGGACCCCCTGCTCTTTTTTGTATGATTATTTGCCCAGCAGTCTTTGGCGTACCCGCGGAAATGTATTCAATGCATTATTGTAGAATACATCGTCATGAAAAGCCTCCGGAACCAGCCGGCGGATGAATTCACTGTACAGCTCCACAGAAGCAAGGGGCCAGTCTGTGCCGAACAGCATCTTGTCATAACGGTCCGCATAAACAAGGGCTCTGCGGAAGTGGTCCATAAACAGCTGTTCACCCATAAAACGGTTGAACTTTTCCCTGTCTCCCACCACCAAACCTGACAAATCTGCGTATACGTTGGGGTTTTTGGCCACCACCTCAGCCGCATCCATCACCCAGGGATCGCCCAAATGGCAGATCATAAAGGTAACGTCCCTTTGCTGCAGCGCCAATTCATCCACCGTCAGCGGATGGGCATATTTGAGCAGGCCGTTCATGGAGTAGGTATCTCCCGTATGAATGACCACGGGAAGGCCGTAATGCTTGGCAAGCTCGTAGACCGGCCCGTAAATCCGGTCGTATACGTAGTAGTGGTAATATCCGGCATACAGCTTGATGCCTGCGGTTTGCTCACGCTTCAGACTGGCTTCAATCCGGTCCAGCTCTGCCGCGGCATCCGGTCCAGCCAGCCTGGACGGGTTGATGCCAACACATTCCATCAGGAAGGGCGGAACCTCCGGCTCCAGGTCCAACTGCATAGGATTGGGAGAGGCACTGTCCGGAAAAGCACCTGCCGACTGTTCCGTCACCCCCATGCCAATCCCCAGGACAACCCCGTTTTGGTCAAACTCCCGCTTCAGTCCTTCCATCGAATAATCCACAAAGGAAAGTTCGTTCGCTGTTTGCCGAAAGCTCTCAATATCCGAGAGATGGATGTGGATGTCGATAATGGGCATTCCTTGTTACTCCTCCTTTACATGAAAGCGCAGTTGAGTAAGCGCCTCGAGCTCCTCTGATAGCAGCTGCTCCCGACCCAGGATATAAAAGACCGGCTTCGTCCACTTGGTCTCCCCATCGGGAAGGAGCGGATTATGAATGGTGCCTTGGGTCAAAACCTGGTTGTTGAAATAGACAAATCCGCTTGAGCCTTCCGGTTCGAAGGCTACCTGCAGCAAATCCTCATGCGCTGAGGAGCCCAGACTGAAATAGCCGTATATTTTCCGCTCCTCCTCGTTTGTTCCCAACCGGTACAAAATTCCGTCTCCGGTTTGAACCTGGCCTGCACGGTGATCCGCACCGGGCCGCAAGAAATTCCGGTCGATAATCTGAAGCTTCGGGTAACCGAAGCCGGTCCGGTTGGCAACCCGGTTGACCTTGGCCAGCACCGGGGTTCCCGGCAGCATCAGATAGTACTGGTCCACTGTCAGGCCGCGGTTGTGATTATGCTGCTCTACCTCCAGCCGCAGCCGGATGCCGGACCAGCCATTGCCGCAGGAATCCACCAGATGAGCAAACTCCGTGCTCCGTTTCTCCTGATGCAAGCTTAATGGAGACATGCCCTGCACTTCAATACCCATGCCGCCCAGCCAAGGATTCCACCAGGAGCGTGGTCCCGGTGTCGGATAAGAGCTGTGAAGCCATTCACGGCCGCCATAGATGAGGGAGTGGGCGGCGCAGCCGAAGGCCGCTGATACATCCAGAGTCATAAGACCGTTGCCGCAGCGGAGCAACTCTGAACCTTCCTCCGCTAACCGCTCTAAGGTAACGGCTTCCTGCGATAGGGGGAAGACGGCAGTGGCGCGCTCCAGCCGGGTATCCTGGCCCTCGCAGACCACCCGCAGACGGTCTGCCTGGCCGCAGCCAACAGGCTGGGATTGATTCAGGACAGTTGTGTGCAGATTTTCAGCCGCATCGAACTCCTTAGCGTCCAATTCCGTGCCGTCTGCGGACTGCAGAACCACTCTGCCGGATAGAGGGGATAGCTTCCGGTCGACAACCTCTACAGAGTAGCTGCCTTCGGCGAAGGGGTTGCCGCCATTAGCCTTCAGCTCCAAGTGGTTAGTCAGACAAGGCAGCTCCTCGTCCCGCTTCCGGCGCACGTAAGTCCGAAAATCCTGCCAATCGGCAAATACGCCGACGGCTGCCCAGGTGGAGGCGGTCCGGATTGAACCGCCTGCGGGCACATTGCCGACAGGATGCTCCAGGCTCATCAGCCAATCGGATTTGGCCAATTGCTGTTTTCCTTCCCAGTAAAGGCCATAGGTGATTTTTTCATTGCGTGAGAAAAGCCAGTTTTCGCTGATCCGCCGGGGCTCCCATTGATCCAGATGCTGGGCAGGAGCCTCGTGGAGCTTGAGATACAGTCCGTCGTAGGGCAGCACGGCATCCTTCAGCTCGAAACGGAAGCATTCCAGAAGCTTCAAATCGGCAGGCGAAGCCGTCCCCGATTGATTCTCTACTGTATAGTAATGCTCGATGAAGCCGCCTTCCCATACCCGGGCTACCGATTTGATTATGATGCCGGGATGATCGCCGGACAGATAAACCGCCTCCAGCAATTGGGCATCCCCATCCCGCTCCAACCGGACAAGCTCTGCTTTCTTCTTGGAAAATTCCGAGGAATAGGGTTTGCCCAGACGGGGGTAGCTCCAGAAAATTCCCCCGCCCAGGTGGGTGCGGCGGATCAGAAGATCGTTATTTTCTTTGTTCAGAGCCAGCATATTGGGACCGCAGGCGGTGTAGGCGTGCTTTCGGTCCTGCCCCTCAAACCGGCCTGTATGTCCTCGGAAAAGCAGACTTACAAAGTGGTCAAACGCGATGGTTGCGCCGGATGAGGGCGTTACCGCTTCCACAGCGATGGAGGCCGAATAGATGCCGAAGGAACGCAGTTCATAGGGAACCGCCACCGATGCTTTGCCGGAACCGGGAATCCGGATGGAGATGTGGGGATTCTCGAAGCGGATAAAATCCATCTCCTGCAGGGTGAAGCGGTATTCGGCCTCCTCAGTGAGCTGGTTCTCGATATTCAAGAACAGCGTCTCCCGGACTCCTGTATAATGCTCCAGCTCCTGGCCTGCCATGGCCAGCTTGGCGGGGAATAAAGGAGCGATCCCGGCCTGCAGCTCCGCCTTGCGCCCGTTGATGATCCACTGGGAATGGACAACGGGGTGAGTTTTCCACGTGCTTTGCTCCTCCTGCACCGGGTCCACCCAGAATTGGCCCTCCACTGTTTCAGAGCCGGTAACGGTTACCGTGAGCTTAAGGTCAAGCCGGATATTTTTGGCGCTTTGGCCTGCAATTTCACACACCACAGGACTGCCGGTTTTGCTGCGGATATGGTAGCGGACGGGGTAGGCTCTGCCGAAAACCAGATCATGCTCAGCAATTTCCGTGCGGATTTCATAGTCTGGTGTATCGATGGCCCAGATGCCCCGGCCTGTCTTTTCAAACTCCACCTGCAGCTCTTGCCCGTCCTTTTGCCAGGTATATTGAAAAATATCAAACTTCCCGCTGCGGCTCTCACCGTCCGGTTTGATCTGGATGGAGCGGGTACTGTCTTCATACCAATCCAGGTTCTGCAGATAGGGCTCCAGCGCTTCGGTTTGCAGCACGGTGGGGATATAGTTCATCAGATGAACACCATCGTCCTTCTTTTCCCAGAAAAAACCGCACTTCTTATACATGGGCACTGCCTTCGTATTGCCCGCCCAGGTGAACAGGTCCAGACGCGGCCAGCCCAATTCCACCGTTTTGGCCACTGCATGGAGGATCAGAGTCTTGCCTAACTTCCGGTTATGGTAATCGGGACGGACGTTGAGCAGGGGAACATAAAGCGCCCCTTCATCCAGCATATAATGGGAGAAGCTGCAGAAACCCACTACTTCATCACCATCCACCGCCAAAAAAACATGAAGGTTAATGGTGCTGTCCATATCCTGGATAATACTCTCCGCTGTGCGCCTGCTGTGGCCTCCGCCCCAGCTTTCCGTGCTCCGGTTCCACATATCCGCTACGGCGGCAGCATAGGAGTGGTTGTACTCCACGATGCGGATCGTTCCTGCAGTGATTGTCAGACTGCTTTTCATCGCTTCCTTACCTCCGGTTATCAATGTATGGCTGTCAATCTAACCTTACTCTGCCGGAAACCTGGGTACAAGTGGAAAAATGCTTATAACCATCTCCTCCTTTTCTTTCATATCGATTTGGGAACATTTAGAATAAAATCAAGCGAATTTCCATGTATCAATTGTGTCCAAAAAACGAAATATAGTGAGGGGAGGGATTTTTGTCTTGATCCGTACTATTTTAAAAGATAGAACTATCTTATAATAATTTTAGTTCATATGTACCCTGTAAGCCGGCATGAGATTCGGCTGTTTGGCGCGGCTAGCGATGGCTGCGTTCTACTCTATAAATGGGAGATGAGGAGCTTTGGATTCGGTGATTCTGGCTCGATGGCAGTTTGGTATTACCACGGTCTATCACTTTTTGTTTGTCCCGCTTTCGATTGGCCTGGTATTTCTGATTGCTATTCTGAACACGATCTATGTAGTGAAAAAGGATGACAATTACAAGAAAATGGCCCAGTTCTGGGGCAAGCTGTTCCTGTTGAACTTCGCCGTGGGCGTGGTAACGGGAATCATGCAGGAATTCCAGTTCGGCATGAACTGGTCGGATTACTCCCGGTATGTGGGTGCGGTGTTCGGTGGACCGCTGGCGGTGGAAGCGCTGGTGTCCTTCTTCTTGGAGTCCACTTTTCTGGGTGTGTGGATTTTTGGCTGGGACCGTCTGAACAAAAAGGTTCATCTGGCCGCCATCTGGCTGGTGGCAGCAGGCACGATGCTGTCTGCGTTGTGGATTCTTACCGCCAACTCCTTCATGCAGGAGCCGGTGGGCTACGCCATTCAGAACGGCCGTGCGGAAATGATCGATTTCTTCGCGCTGCTGGCTAATCCCCAGCTGTGGGTGGAATTCCCTCACGTTGTCTTTGGTGCACTGGCTACCGGCTCCTTCTTCATGGCCGGCATTAGCGCCTATAAGCTGGCGCGCAAGCAGGAAGTGGAGATGTTCAAGCCCACCTTCCAGTTAGCTATTATTGTAGCGTTGGTATCAAGTGTGCTGACTGCAGTTGTCGGACATAGCCAAGCCCAGCATCTGATTGAGAAGCAGCCTATGAAGATGGCAGCCTCGGAAGGCCTGTGGAATACCACCGGAGAGAGTGCACCATTTACGCTGTTTGCCATTATTGATCCGGCCAGCAAGGAAAATAAGGCTGAGGTTCAGGTGCCCGGCGTTCTAAGTATCCTTGCTTACAACAAGCTGCACGGCAGCGTTAAGGGCATGAACGAGCTGAATAAGGAATATCAGGCCCTTTATGGACCCGGCAATTACATACCGCCTGTGCGTACCACCTTCTGGAGCTTCCGGCTTATGGTCGGAGCGGGATCGCTGATGATTCTTGCTGCTTTGTACGGGACGGTGGCCATGGTGCGGAACCGTCTGCTGATCAATAAGCTATACCTGAAGCTGATGGTCTGGACCATTGCCCTTCCTTTTATCGCTAATTCCACCGGATGGATCATGACGGAGGTAGGCCGCCAGCCTTGGGTTGTCTTCGGTCTGCAAAAAACAACGGACGGCGTGTCGCCTACAGTTTCCGCCGGAATGGTATTAACCTCGCTGATTGGCTTCACCGTGGTGTATGGGCTTATTGCAGCCGCCTTGGTGTATTTGTTCGTGCACTTCGTGAAGAAGGGCGTGGAGGCTGGTGGAGATCTGCACGGCCATGTTCCCCATGCCACCAAATTATAAAGATGAAAGCGAGGCGGCAACGTCATGTATGAAACCCTATGGTTTATTCTGATCACAGTGCTGTTTGTCGGCTTTTTCTTCCTGGAGGGCTTCGATTTCGGCGTAGGCATGCTGGTGCCTTTCCTGGGCAAGGAGGATGTGGAGCGGCGGGTGCTGATCAACACCATCGGCCCTGTCTGGGACGGCAATGAGGTTTGGCTGATTACGGCGGGCGGTGCCATGTTCGCGGCATTCCCCCACTGGTATGCCACATTGTTCAGCGGCTTCTATCTGGCCTTGTTCCTGATGCTCTTAGCCCTGATCGGGCGCGGTGTTTCCTTCGAATTCAGAAGCAAGCTTCATAGCCCCAAGTGGAGAAGCTTTTGGGATTGGACCATCTTCTTCGGCAGTCTGCTGCCTCCGCTTCTGTGGGGTGTGGCACTGGCCAACCTGATGCGCGGTGTACCCATCGATAAGGACATGAACTATGTAGGCTCCTTCTGGGATTTAATCAGCGTTTATTCCGTAGTTGCGGGCGTAAGCGTGGTCCTGCTGTTCCTGCTCCACGGCGCTTTGTTCCTGGCTCTCAAAACTGATGAGCATCTGCGTGAGCGGGCCCATCAGTTCGCCCTGAAGGTAGGGGCGCTGGCCACCATCTCCGTCTTTATCTTCGTTATCTTAAGCTACTTCGAAACGGATATGTTCTCGGGCGTCAATCCCGGTGCTGTGCCGATTCTGGCAGGCATCGCTCTGCTGTCG
>JAQSYT010000159.1 GCA_029256065.1 Paenibacillaceae bacterium | reverse complement strand
AGAATGAAATCACACAGCCCTCCCAAACGGAGATTCATCTGAAAACGGATATCAACAAATTGTCGGGAGCCCAGACGAGAGGCGCTGCGTATGTGCCCACTCCGTACTCGTACATTCCTTACAACAAGGATGAGAAGCTGATTCTAGATCAATTGGGCAAAACGGATAAATTGCCGTCCTTCTTCTATCATGCCTTCCTGGAGTTTAAATTCCTGCAGCCTGTGGTGGACGAGAATGGCGCCCAACTTTACCGCAACGGCCTGCCTGAATATGCCTATCCGGAAAAAAGCAAAACCAACCTGCAGCGGCTGATTACTGCCATCAAGGACAGGGGTTATACCTTCCGCTCCCTCCTGGATGAGGTGCCGTTTACGCCGTGGGCGGAGCTTCCTGCCGGTACCATGGGCCGCAATACCCGGCTGGGAGATGCTACCGGCGACGGACAGGCGGATACCGTCCTGTGGCGGGATCAGGGCCAGGTGGAGGTGCGGCCGGGCAGCTACCGCGGCAAACGAAACGATCCCCTCCCCGCGGCAGCGGTATGGGCGCAGATTCCCAAGCAGAAGGGGGATCTGTTCAGCCTGAAGGACGCCAATGCAGACGGGGCTGCTGATTTGTGGGTAATCCGGGCAGCCGGACAGCTGGAGCTGTACCTGGCCGGCAGCGGGGCATTTACGCTCTCCGGAACCTGGAAGCTGCCTGACCTGCCAGGGTTAAGTGCAGTTCAGATGCTGCGCCAGAGGGATGGCGGTGTCAGTCTGGCCGCCGTAACCGCCAATGGGGCTCAGCTGATTGCATATACGAAGCAGAACGGGGAATGGAAGCGCGGCGAGGAAAAGAGGGGCCGGGTAGCGGACTACCGGACCATGCAAGTGGTTCAGGATAAAGAAACCGGCACGGACCAGCTGGCGTATTGCCGCAAAACAGGCAATACCTGCATCCGGCTGGAGGTATTGCCGGGAACTGATTCATGGACGGCGGAGCGCAGGGAAATCTCCCTCTCCGGCGGTATGGGCGACAGGCAGCTGGCCGGAGATTTCGACGGGGATGGTTTGGAGGATATGCTGATTTGGAATGATTCCGACCGCAGGGTGTCGCTTTACCGTCAGGATGCGGAAGGAAACTATAATAAGCTGTCGTCCCTGGGTCCATGGGGGCAGGAGGGGGCACGGCCGCTCGTGATGGATCTGGACGGTGACGGCCGGACGGATTTGGCCTTGATCGAGCCGGACAGCTCCTTGGATACGGCAATGTCGTTTCAGATGCGGTAATGAATGCCAGATGAATAGATAACGGGACCCGGCACGGTAATGCCGGGTTTATTTTTTTTGTGATTTTGGCGGATTTTGGTGATTTTGGCGTCATGTACTTGTTCAGTTGGGTACTCATTTGGCATAATGGTAGAAGAATGCGAGAGACGGGTGGAGGTCGCGAAGATGAAGTCGTGGTTGGGAAAGCTGGGAATCTGTTCCTTGCTGGGATTATTTTTGTGGGGAAGCATAGGATTCGCCGCAGGGGGTCTCATACATAATTCCGGTTTTGAAGAAGGAGCTTCATCCTGGGAAACCGATGTTTGGAACAGCGGGGACACCTACAGCAAGTTCTCTGTAACGGAAGCACCCGTTCATAGCGGCAGCAAGGCCGCCTATATTGAAAGCACGAGAGAAAACGATGCGAAATGGGTTCAGAAGGTAGAAGTAAAGCCTAACACCTTGTACAAGCTCTCCGGCTGGATCAGGGCGGAGGGCGCAACAAGCGGGGTTAAAGGAGCCAACCTGTCGGTATTGGGCTCCATGGATATGTCCGCTGATCTTCTGGATACCGGCGGCGAGTTTTTGTATGTGGAGCTTTACGGCAAAACCGGCGACAAGCAGAAGGAGATCAAGGTTGCCGCCCGCTTAGGCGGTTACGGCAGCCTGAATAAAGGCAAAGCATGGTTTGATGACATCACGCTGGAAGAGGTGGGCAGCGCTCCCGCTGGTGTTACCGTCGCTTCGTTCACTGAGGCCAAAACCAGTGCAGGAACGGACGGGAAACCGGCCGCCGCCACGACGGGCACCCCTTTTAAGCTGATGGGCTATGCTCTGGCTTTCTTTTTGCTGTATGGCATTGCGTACATAACCCTGTTCCGCAAGGACCGTATGGAGCAGTTCACTCCTAGCCGGACCCAGCTGTGGCTGTTCGGACTTTTGGTTGCAGGACTTGTGCTTCGTCTGCTCCTGGCGAAGAGCCAGGGCTATGTCAGCGACATGAACACGTTTAAGGCCTGGGCATCCCATGCCGCTACAGGCGGACTGACTCATTTCTACGATACGGACATGTTCGTGGATTATCCGCCGGGCTATATCTACATACTCTATGTCCTGGGCAAGCTGCAGTCCTTTTATAACCTGGCCATGGATTCCATGCCGCTCCTGGTTCTGATGAAGCTGCCTGCCATGCTGGCGGACCTGGTCACTGCAGGGCTGTTCTACCGGATGGCGGTGAAGAAGCTGGGCCAAGGGGCCGCCTTCGGCATAGCGCTCCTGTATGTATTCAATCCGGCTGTGCTGGTTAATTCAGCAGACTGGGGCCAAGTGGATTCCTTCTTTACCTTGTTCCTTCTGCTAACCTTTAATGCTGTACGGAACAAGAAGGCTCTCAGAGCAGGAATCCTGTTCGCCCTTACGGTTCTGATCAAGCCGCAGGCCTTGATCTTTACGCCGGTTCTGCTGTTCTTCTATTGGCAGACCAAAAGCTGGAGGGTCTTCCTCCAATCCGCCGCCAGCGGTTTGGCGGTCCTTGTGGCGGGGATATTGCCGTTTTCGTTGTCCATGAAGCCCTTGTGGATCATCCATTTGTACAAAGAAACGCTGATGTCCTATCCCTTCGCCTCATTGAATGCCTTCAACCTGTACACCTTGACCTTAGGGAACTGGAAGCCGCTTTCGGATACCTTTATCCTGTTCTCTTACGGCACCTGGGGCACGCTGTTTATCTTTGTTGCCGTAGGGCTGGCGGTCTATTACTTCCTGAAGGGCAGGCATCACACAGAGGGGCTGCCGTATTTTATCGGACTGGTGCTCATCTCCACCATGTTCCTCTTCGGCTCCAAAATGCATGAGCGCTATTGGTTCCCTGCTGTAGCCTTGCTGCTGGCCGCCTTCATATATGTGAAGGACAGGCGTCTCTTGCTGTCGTTTGTGGGCCTGTCGGTCTGCCATTATCTGAACGTGGCCTATGTCCTGAACCTGAGCTGGGACGGCGCTACGCCCGCCAAGACGGACGGAGTGATGCTGCTCACCTCCTTTGCAAGCCTGGCACTGTTTGGTTATTTGCTGAAAATCGGCTATGATGTGTTTGTGAAGGGCCATGTGCGGCCTCTTTATGACCCGCAGCTGGAGAGTAGTCTCCGGGATACTGCTTTGGCCGACAGCCTGCAAGGGGCGAAGTCTTCCCGGAGCATGCCGGAATTTCTCCGGTTGGGCATGACCCGCCGTGACTGGCAGCTGATGCTGGGGCTGACAGCGGTTTATGCTGTGTTAGCCTTTTACAATTTGGGCTCGCTGAAGGCTCCTGAGACGGTTTGGGAACCCGCGGTAAGCGGTGAAAGCTTCTATGTGGATTTCGGCTCGGTGAAGCATATCGAGCGGGTCAACAGCTATGCCGAGATTGGCGAGGGCAAGCTGAAGATTGAATTCGCCAAGGACGCGCCTGAGGGCTGGGCCAACCCGCAGACCGTAGATGTCACCTACACCAAGTTCTTCACATGGAGTGTGCTGAAAACGGATGTGGAAGCCCGCTATGCGAAATTCACTGTGGATACGGGAGGCATTTCCTTAAGCGAGCTGGCCTTTTATGAAAAGGATGGGGAGAAGCCTCTGCCTGTGGAGGCCATCCATGCCGACGGCATGACCACTCCTGTCCGCGGCTCTATCAGCCTGCTGTTTGACGAGCCGGAGGATTCCCATTATCATCCGACGTACATGCACGGCAGCTATTTTGATGAAATCTATCATCCGCGTACCGCGTATGAGCATATCCACAACATCAAGCCTTATGAGAATACCCATCCGCCGCTGGGCAAGCTGATTATTGCCATCGGCATCAAAATCTTCGGCATGAATCCTTTTGGCTGGCGGATTATGGGCAATCTGTTCGGGATCGCCATGGTGCCCATCATGTATGTGTTTGGCAAGCGCCTGTTCCGCTCCACCCATCTGGCGTTTATGGCGGCATTCCTGTTCGCCTTTGATTTTATGCATTTTGCCCAGACCCGGATTGCCACCATTGATACCTACGGCGTGTTCTTCATCATGCTGATGTTCTACTTCATGTACAAGTACATGACCATGAGCTTCTACCGGCTGCCGCTGCGCAAAACTCTTCTGCCGCTGTTCCTGTCGGGCCTGTTCTTCGGAATCGGTGCGGCCAGCAAGTGGATTGTGCTGTACGGCGGGGCAGGGTTAGCCGTATTGTTCTTCGCCTCCCTGTACGGGAGATTCCGGGAATACCAGGCTGCGGGAGACGCCCTGCAGCTGGAGGGGCAGCCTGAAGGGCGCGCAAGCGGCGGCAGGCGGAAAAACGCCATGCTCTGGATCATGGAGCCTGGACAAGACGAGGAGTCCGGGGACCCCGCTTTGCAGCGGATCGCCCTGGAGCGTGTCCGGAGGCTGTTCTGGCCTTCTGTCATCAAAACGGTCCTTTGGTGCATTCCCTTCTTCGTCATTATTCCAGGCATCATTTACAGCGCCTCCTTTATCCCGTACATGACCGTTCCGGGAGAGGGCTTCTCCCTGGGCCATCTGATCCAGTACCAGCGGGACATGTGGGATTACCACAGCAAGCTGGTGGCCACCCACGGCTTTGCCTCCCCCTGGTGGGAATGGCCGTTTATCGTCAAGCCCATCTGGTTCTATTCCGGCCAGTCGCTTCTGCCTGACGGGCAGGTATCCAGCATCGTCTCCATGGGCAATCCGTTGGTGTGGTGGCTGGGTCTGGCCGCTGTCATTATTGTAATTGTACTGGCCATCAGAAGGCGGGAGAAGGGCATGATCGTCATCCTGACGGCCTTCTGCTCCCAGTATCTGCCGTGGATGCTGGTCACCCGGCTGACCTTTATCTACCACTATTTCGCCATGGTGCCTTTTATCGTGTTGTGCCTGGTGTACGTCTTCAAGATCCTGAATGAGGAGTTCGGCATGCGGCGTTGGGTAAATTGGATGTATATGGGCACCGCGCTGGTGCTGTTCATTCTGTTCTATCCGGTTCTGTCCGGTATGGTGGTGGACAAGACCTATGTAGCCAATGTGCTGCGCTGGTTCGGCACCTGGTATTTCTACAGTAATTAACTCGTTATATCGAGAAAGCCGCCCCGCAGACAAGCTTTAGCTGAGGGCAGGGCGGCAGGAGGGAAGGTAACATGGTACAGTATTCGATTATCGTTCCGATGTTCAACGAAGAGGCTGTGATTGAGGAAACTTATAAGCGTCTGAAGGAAGTCATGGAAGAGACCCGGGAGTCCTATGAGCTGCTGTTCGTCAATGACGGCAGCCGGGACAAAACGGTGGAGATTGTAAGCCGGCTGTGTGAGCGCGATGCCCATGTCCGCCTGCTGGATTTCTCCCGAAACTTCGGGCATCAGGTTGCCATTACCGCCGGTATGGATTATGCCGCGGGGAAGGCTATTGTGGTGATCGACGCGGACCTGCAGGACCCGCCTTCAATTATTCTCGACATGATCGCCAAGTGGAAGGAAGGCTACGATGTCGTTTACGGGAAACGGTTGAAGCGCAAGGGCGAGACCATTTTCAAAAAAGCGACGGCCAAGTTTTTTTACCGGCTTCTGCGCAGCATGACTAATGTGGAAATTCCCGTAGACACCGGAGATTTCCGGTTGATCGACCGCAAGGTGGCGGACGTGCTGCGGGGATTGAAGGAGAAGAACCGCTTCGTCCGCGGTTTGGTCAGCTGGGTGGGCTTCCGCCAGACCTCTGTGGAATATGTCCGTGAGGAGCGCTGGGCGGGGGAAACCAAGTATCCTCTGAAGAAAATGATCCGTTTCGCTATGGACGGTATTACCTCCTTTTCCCATAAGCCTCTCAAGCTGGCGACTTACTTGGGCTTCTGTTTGTCCGGCTTAAGCTTTATTTACCTGCTGGTGGTTCTGTATCAGGCGCTGTTTACCAGCTCCACTACCGCCGGGTGGGCGTCCACGGTAGCCATAAACTTATTTTTTAACGGCATTGTACTGATCCTGCTGGGGATCATCGGCGAATATATCGGCCGGATCTATGACGAGTCCAAGGACCGCCCCCTGTATATTATCCAGGAGATGAAGGGCGGAGCCCCATCCACCAAGGAGCAAACACCGGAGCCGGAACACGTCCGCTGATCCGGCAGAGCAGCAGGCTTCAGTTAACATGGGAAGAGAAAGCGGTGGATGGACAATGGTTGGGGAGCAGGGGAAGGGCGTGCGAATGCAAGGCCTGATCCAATTTATCAAGTTTGGCCTGGTTGGTGTTATGAATACGGCGGTGGATTTTCTCGTGTATGCCCTCCTGTTCCGGCTGTTAGGGATGCAATTTCTGCTGGCCCAGGTTTTCTCCTATTCCGCGGGTACCCTGAACAGCTATGTGGTGAACAAGCTGTGGACCTTCGGAGGAAAGGCCGGAGCCAATGGGACAAAGGCCACGGCTGGCAAAGTGGACAAGGGGGAATTCGCCCGTTGTGTTTTGGTGAATGCCGGTACGCTTCTGCTATCCATCGGGCTGCTCTATACTCTAAAGACCGGCATGGGCTTAGACCCGCTGGTGGCAAAAATCGGAGTTACCGCCGTTACGGTGGTGGTGAATTATATCGGCAGCAAGCTGTGGGTGTTCCGCGGCCAATAGCCGGTCCGGCGCTGAAGGGAAGCCTCAGCGCCTTTTTTTTACGACCATGCATGAAGAGGAATGGGGCGGAAGAGATGGCAGAGCAAAATGCGCACAAACTAATTAATGTGAGCGGAGGCGGCCCCGCGGCGCCTAAAGATCCCGCTGGTAAGCGGAGCAGCTTATATCTCATGTATGAGTCGGAGATTGAGGCGACAACCCGCAGCGGCGGCAAACATTCCCAGGAGATCTACCTGGAGGACGGGCGGCTGGTCAACAAGGCCAGACTGACTGGAGGCGTGGCTGAGGAGGAAATTCTGGAGCTTCTTGGGAGCACCGCCGGCTTCCGTCAACTGGTGCACAGCATAGGCGTGTCGGTAAAAATCCAGGGGGATGCTCCGGCACCCGTCCAGTTTGTGATGGAGCATTGGGGAAAAACAGCCAAATATGAAAGCGGTACCCGTTTGGGGATGCTTTGCTCTGGAGATGGCGGCGAAGCCTTGCTGGAGCTGGAAACCGTGGCATGGTCCGGGGATGATGATGTTCCCGGCAAATTTGCCTTTGAGTTCCCTGCAGGAGGAATGCTGGCAGCAGCCACGGTGGTACTGTATCTTCAGGATGGCTACGAGGTACCGGAGCTGGCGCTGGAGACACCAGTGGATGCATCCTCAGCCGAATACCGGGATATGATTGCCCGTTCTCTGCTGAGTGCCGGCAATAACCTGCGGCTGAAGTCGGCCATCGGCAAAGCGAAGCAGGGCGGTGATGTGACCATCGCCTATATCGGCGGTTCGATTACCCAAGGGGCGGGCTCCAAGCCGATTCATACCCACAGCTACGCCTATCTGTCTTATTTGCGGTTTAAGGAGCTGTACGGCACTCCGGGAAAGGACCACATCCATTTTATCAAAGCAGGGGTGGGCGGTACGCCTTCGGAGCTGGGGGTGGTCAGGTATGAACGGGATATTCTGCGGCATGGGACAGTGAAGCCAGACATTGTGGTGGTGGAATTTGCCGTGAATGATGCCGGAGATGAAACGGAGGGCAATTGCTTCGAGAGTCTCTGTCTGACTATCCTGGGCGAGTCCCAGAGGCCTGCAGTGGTGCTGTTGTTCAGCGTGTTCGCTGACGACTGGAATCTCCAGGACCGTTTGGCCCCGGTGGGGGAGCGCTGGGGACTGCCTATGGTGAGCATCAAGGATGCGGTGACGGGGCAGTTCTGCCTCTCGAAGGCGGCGGGAAATGTTATTTCCAAGCGGCAATACTTCTACGATATCTACCATCCCACCAATGCCGGGCATCAGGTGATGGCGGATTGTCTTGCCCGGTTGTTTGAGCAAACGGACTTGGCGGCACTCGGCCCGGAGGAAGAGGATGGGGGAATGACTGCTGCCATCGGGAATGATTTTGTGGGAATGCGGCTCCTTGACCGGAGCAATTGGGAAGGAATTGCGGAAATTGACCACGGTGATTTTGTGGCGGCAGATACGGACCTGCAAATGGTGGAAATGGATGATCAGCCTTATGGAACACCCCAGTTTCCCCATAATTGGATGCGGCCCGCCGGATCGGGCAGCGCACCCTTCCGGATGACCATTATCTGCAAAAGCCTCATATTGGTATTTAAGGACTCGGGAAGCTCCGCCATGGGCAGCGCGGATATTCTGGTGGACGGCCAATGGTTGAGAGTGGCGGACCCCCATGAGAACAATTGGACACACTGCAACCCCGCTCTTTTGATACAGGAAAAACAGGCCCGGAAGCATTCGGTGGAAATCCGCATGGCCGAAGGGCAGGACGGCAGGGCATTTACTATTCTGGGGTTTGGGTATGTTCCGCAGCTTGGAGAATGACTTGCAATGCCGGCAGGCTCATGTCTTGGGGACCACCAATACCGCACAGCATTTGAACAAGCCCCCTCGGGCAACGGACGCTGTCCGGCCTGTGGGGGCTTTTGGGCAAACATGGTGCTTTTATTTGCCGGGGAGGGGCAGCAATTCTTCCCCCGGAGCTGGGGCATACGTTAGGGCTGCTTGTAAATTTCTCTCATTACATGTCCCAGCTCCGGAATGATGATGCGGGTCATGGCCAGTTTGACGGCTCCCGTTGATCCGGGCATGGAGAAGATAGCGGTCCGTTCCCTCACGCCCGCAACGGCCCGGCTTAGGATGGCGGCGGTGCCGATATCCTCCGTAAAGCTCAGGTAGCGGAAGATTTCGCCGAAGCCGTGCATCTCCTTGTCCAGGATTTCCTTCACCGCCTCGTAGGCGTTGTCCCGGGGAGCGATGCCTGTCCCGCCGTTCATCAGAACCGCTTCGATCTCGGGATTGCGGACGGCCTGATGCAGAAGCTCCTGCACATCTGCCTTGTCATCCTTGACCACTTGATAGGCAGCTACGGTGTGCCCGGCTTCCTCCAGCAGCTGCCGCATGCATTGACCGCTTTTGTCGGTATCGGAGGTGCGGGTATCGGATAGGGTAAGTATCATGCACCGGACGCTGGATGGGGCTTCGCGCCGGTGAATCTGGACGGAGGTTTCCATTTTTTTATGCTCCTTTTGGATTGTAGAAGCTGCAGCTGCAGCCTCCGGTTTGTACTAGTGTACCATATAGCAGCCGGATTGACAGGCAGGTATCCAGAGACTATAGTAATACCATTGTGAGTAATCCGTAACATTTACCATTGAGGTGGCTCTGTAAAATAGGGCCTTGAAGGAGGAGCATTTGGATGGAGCGTCCTGTGCCGGTATATATTTTGGCGGGATTTTTGGGCAGCGGCAAAACCACTCTGTTGACCCGGATTATCCGTTCTCTGCAGGAAAAGGGACAGAAGCCTGCCGTTGTGATGAATGAGCTGGGCGAGGTGAATTTGGACGGGGTGGCGGTTGGACTGGAGGTGCCCATGGCAGAGCTTCTGGACGGGTGCATCTGCTGTACGGTCCAGGGGGATTTGGGCATTGCGGTGCAGCAGCTGATCCGGGATGAAGCCCCCGATGCCATATTTATTGAAGCGACTGGGGTGGCTAACCCCATGGAGATTCTGGACGGGGTAACAGAGGCGTCCCTGTACACCCGGATGGAGCTGAAGGGTGTGATTACAGTGGCGGATGCGGCGATGCTGCTGGCGGAAACCGCCAAGGCAACGGGCAAAACCTACCGCCTGCTGGAGGAGCAGATCCGCTGCGCGTCCCTGATTGTCCTGAACAAAGCCGATCTGGTGGACGAGCCGGCGCTGGTTTCACTGGAGGAGGCTCTGCGGGCGTGGAATCCTCATGGTCTTTTGGTCCGCGCGGTGAAATCAGACATTGATTTGGGGCTGCTGGACAGGCTGGACGGCTCGGTCAAGCAGAAGTCCGCTTGCGCTTGCGGAGGAGAGCATGGAGAGGGTTATGGCGCGGAGCATGGGCATAGCGGTAAGCATGGGTACGGGCATGATGCGGATGAGCACGGACATGATGAGGATGGACACGGGGCGGATCACGGTTGTGGTGGTGATGCTCACGATCATCATCACCACCACGAGACCGGCCATGATCACAGTCATGGCGACGGGCACAGTTGCAGCCATGACCATGATCATGGGAAACACGATCATGCGCATCACGATCACGGTCATGCCTGCTGTGATGAGCACACCAAGGACGGGTATCACCACAGCCACGAGCATGTGATGGTCTATACCCGGTATTTGTCGGGACCTATTGACAGCGAAGCGTTCGAGGCTCTGGTGGGCAATCTGCCCGAGGAGGTTTACCGGGCCAAGGGTGTGCTGACCTTCAAGGATACCTCCAACCGCTACCTGTTCCAATATGCTTACCGGCAGGCTGACTTTATGAAGATTACTCCCCAGATCCAGGTTCCTGATGTGGTGGTATTTATCGGTGAGCAGATTCCGAGGCCTTATCTGGAAGCAGAGATGGACCGGCTGGAGCGGGAAGGAGCAGGCGGCTGAGGTGGGAGCGGCCGGCGTTGATGAACTAGAAAATCGAGCTCAAACACCCCCTGGTGGACAAAGCGGGTAATTGTACTCGAAAAACCAAGTACAAAAGGGCCAAAAGTGGTAAAGTGCGTAATTGTACTCGAAAAAGCGAGTACAAAGAGGCCGAAAATGAGCAAAGCGCGTAATTGTACTCGAAAAACCAAATACAAAGATCCAAAAGTGGTCAAAGAGCACAATTATACTCGAAAAAGCGAGTACAGCTGTGGGTAAATTTCTACCGAAACACTGTGATAACATTCTAACGGAAGCCACAGCCCTTATTTACCCTATAACGAGCCGCTTAGAAATCTAACGGAAGTGAGAGCCGTTATTTGCCTCCAAATGAGCTTGAAAGAGCCATTTTGACCCCAATAGCGTCTGTGGCCGCCGTTAGAATTTTCAAAGCGGCTTTTTTGCCATAATAAGGGCT
>JAQSYT010000158.1 GCA_029256065.1 Paenibacillaceae bacterium | reverse complement strand
GTCCTGGACCAAACCGGACAGGTTATTGCCTCGGACGGGAATCTGGCGGAGGGGTTGTTCAATCAATTCCGCCCGGCTATCGCCAACGAAGTGAACGCCAATGCATCGGGACAGAGGAAGCTCAAGCTGGACGGCAAGGAGTACAGCATCGCCTATAACCGTTCGGCTTATAACGGCTGGGTTTATGTCTCGGTGATCCCACTGGCGCAATTGGCCTGGCAGTCCAAGGAGATCGGCTGGTTTACCTTCTATATCTGCCTGATCCTGTTAATCCTGTTCCTCTTCATATCCTGGAGCGGCTCCAAGCGTTTGTATCTGCCCATACTGAATTTGTACCAGCTGGCGAGTAAGCATTCCAATGAGGCTCCTGAAAACAAGCGGATGGGTGAGCTCCGTTATATCGGAGAGCAGCTGAACCGTCTGATCTATACCAAGTCGGAGCTGGAAAGCAAGCTGCACAACCATCTGGAGCAGTCCCGGACCCTGTTTATGGTGCGGCTGTTTCAGGGTTATCTGAAGCGGGAGGAAATCAACCGGCATCTGGAAACCTTCGGGCTGCGGCATATGCCTGCCCATGGACCCTTTGCAGTTATTGCCCTGCAGATCAAGGATCTGGATCATACCCGCTTTGAGGAAAAGGACAGGGATCTCCTGATGTTTGCCGTCAATAATATTGTCGGGGAGCTGATTCCACCGGAAAAACGGCTGTATCCCATTTTGCTGGGGCAGGCTCAGGTGACGATGGTCATGGCGGAGAGTATGGAGCCGGAGCGGTTCACAGAGGAAATGAACGGCATTGTCCGCAGTATTGCCGCAGCGGCCGAGGAATATTTGAACCTGCCCGTGCGTATTGGCATCAGCAGCCCTTTTGAGGAATGGAGCATGGCGCCCCGGGCCTTCGAGGAGGGGATGGAGGCCCTGCATCACGGAATCCGGAATCAGGGGGAGGCCATTCTGTATTTCAGGGATTTGGGTGAGGATCACGGACTCCATAATGCCTTTCCCCATGAAATCGAAACCAGGCTCTTCGATGCCATCAAACAAGGGGACAATGCGGCGGCCCGCCAGGGTTTGGAGGAAATCGTCGGCTATGCCTTCGCTCCCCCTGTAAGCTACAGTGCCAGTCAGGGCTTTTCCCAGCCCTTCATTCTAATCCGGCTGCTTATCGACCTCTTGGGCCTCATGCAAAGCTTCGGCATCAAGTCCGACCGGTATGATGGGTTGGAGCAATCCTTGTTTGATCAGCTTTTCAAGCTGAAAACCATGAATGAAGCTACCGATTGGTTCGATGCCACCATGGTCCAGCCGCTGGTCAGCCATATCCGGGACCGGACGGAATCCCGCCACCAGCAGCTCACACAATTTATGCTCCAGATGGTGCAGGAGCAGTTTGAGACGGAGCTTACCATTGACTCTTGTGCCAAGGAGCTTCATTATAACGCCAACTACCTGAATACGATTTTCCGCAGGGAAATGAATATGCCCTTCGGCGCCTACCTGGCCCAATACAGGCACCAGATGGCCGTCCAGTGGTTGGCGGAGACCGATATGTCCGTCAAGGAAATCTCCGAGCGGCTGCGCTACAACAACTCGCAGAACTTCATCCGTTCCTTCCGCAAGACTGAAGGTATCACACCGGGAGAGTACAAGAAGCTGCGCAAGGAGCAGGCTTAGCCGGTACCCAAAAAGGCCTTTCCCAGTTACGGGAAAGGCCTTTTTCCGGTGTTAAACGGGTATGCTTATTAACTTGCCACGCCGCGCTGCAGCTGTTACTTGTTCTCCTTAAACTGCTGGTTCAATTCTTCCACAATCTTGTCTCCGCCGCCCTTGCGCCATTTATCTACTTCTTTATTAAAGCCGTCCAGATCAATGGTGCCCAGAATAAATTTGTAGGTGGCGTCGGTAATCAGCTTTTGCAGCTCGGTGCCTTTTTCCGCCTGGGTCGTAGACAGAAGGTTGGCAGCCGGGTTCATCACAGCAATGCTCTTGTTGTCCGCAATGGCATCCAATTGCTTCTGAATCAGAGGATCGGTTTGCTTCACCTTATAAACGTTGAAGTTGGCAAAGTGAAGAACGTTGGACCACGGGTTTACTTCATTGGTGCGCAGGTCGGCTGCTTCAGGCAGGAATTCGATGGTGGTGTCATCCAGCTTCTTGTAGTGGGTTCCTTCCACACCGTTGAACAGCTTATAGACATCCGGCTCCAGCAGCTTGTTGAAGAAGGCGAGAATTTTCTTCAGCTCCCCCTCGGTTTTTACGCTGGTTTTGGGGAAGAGATACAGGGAGCCTACACCTGTTCCGCCATAGTTGAAGGTGCCCTTGGGACCTGCAATCCGGTGGAACACGTCAAGCACGCCGTTCGGGTTCAGCTTGGCGATTTTCTCCTGGCGGGCAAAGATATTGCCGATCAGCATGCCGCCCTTGCCGTTGAGGAATTTTTCCTCCTGCTGGGCCGGAGTGGTAACGGTGAAGTCCTGGTTGATCAGCTTTTCGTCATACAGGCGCTTCATATACTTCATGGCATCGATATATTCCGGGAACATAAAATCCGGCTTCAGCTTGCCTGCTTCATCCACGCCCCATTCGTTAGGCGTCCCGTGCCAGGTGGCAATGTTCTTGAACGCGCCGTACGGCAGCTCGTTGCGGTCGATATTCCCATAGGTATCCTGAATGCCGTTGCCGTCCGGATCATTGTTGGTGAAGGCCTTCATCACCTCGTACAGCTCATCCAGGTTGGTGGGCACCTTCAGCCCCAGCTTATCCAGCCAATCCTTCCGGTATTGCACGCCTGTCCGTGATACGTCGATTTCATAGAAAAGACCGTAGAGCTTGCCGAAGTATTTGGTGCCCTCCAGCAATTTCGGGTCCTGGTATTTCACCAGGTTCGGATAATCCTTCAGCAGATCGCCGATTTCCCAGAACATGCCGGAGCGGATGGAATTGACGACGGCGGTATTCTTCATTTCGGTGCTGTGCACCTGAATAACCTTCGGCAGGGTGCTGGCCGCAATAGCGGTAGTCATTTTATCCACATAGACCGTACCTGGTACCCATGTGAAATTCAGCTTGGTATTGGTGGCTTCCTCCAATAGCTTCTGGAGAGGACCCGAAGGCGGGTTAGGGCCATAAAGCGTAGCCAGCATGGTAATCTCCAACGGCTCGCCGGAGGCGGCTCCATTGGCTCCGTCAGGGCTGCCCGATTCTCCGGAAGAACTGCCGCAGCCGGCCAGAGCGCCCGCTGCAAGCGCAGCTGTACAGGCAGCAATCAGCGTTTTTTTGCTCCAATTTGTCATGTAGAAATCCCCCTATTAAGAATGGTATGGTTTGAGCCAAATCTTATCCCTTAATGGACCCCAGCAAGGCGCCCTTGGCAAAATGCTTCTGCAGGAACGGATAAACCATCAGTACAGGCACGGTGGCCATTACGATAACTGCCATCTTGATGGTTTGCTCCGGAGGCGGTACATAATCCGGGGTCATTGCCTCCGGGTTGGAGGAAAGACCGGCAGCCATGATCACAATCTGGCGCAGCAGAACCTGGATAGGCCACTTGGCGTAATCGTCCATGTACAGAACAGCCTGCATGAAGGTATTCCAGTAACCAACCGCATAGAACAGTCCTACGGAAGCAAGAACGGCTTTGGAAAGAGGCAGGACGATTTTGAACAAAATCCCGATATCGTTGCAGCCGTCAATTTTGGCCGATTCCTCCAGCCCTTCCGGTAAGCCCATGAAGAAGTTGCGCATGATAATCAGATTGAAGGCGCTCACTGCGCTTGGAATGATTAACGAGCCATAGGTATTGATAAGGCCCAACTGCTTGACGATCATGAAGGAAGGGATCATGCCGCCGTTAAACAGGATGGTGAACACTACCAGAAACATCAGGACACCACGGCCGCCCAGATCCCTACGGGCGAGGCCATAGGCCATGCAGGAGGTAAACACCATGCTAACAGCGGTTCCTACCACAGTAATGCCTACTGTCACACCCAAGCTTCTGATTACAGTATTCGTGCTGAAAATGAATTTGTAGGCTTCAAAACTGAACTTGGTGGGAAAAAGCATAAAGGTGCTGCGGAGATACTCTTCAGGCGTAGCAAAGGATACGGCTACCACATTCACGAAGGGAATAATGGTGATCACCGCTATTAAAGCCAGCAAAAACAAATTGACACCCTCAAACAGCCGTCCGGAAATTGTGCGGTCCTTCAAAGCGAATGCCTCCTCTCATCAATATATTCCCTCTTCGCCAAACCATTTGGCAATGCGGTTTGCGATCAGCACCATGATTAGTCCGACCACGGATTTAAACATGCCGATAGCCGTGCTGTAGCTGAATTGCCCTTGCTTAATACCGGTGGTGTAGACATAGGTGTCGAAGATTTCTGCCACTTCCCGGTTCATGGAGTTCAGCATCAGGAATATATGGTCGAAGCCCAGCTCCAGCACGGAGCCGACCTTGAGAATCAGCAGCATGACAATTACCCCACGGATTCCCGGAAGAGTCACATGCCACAGCTGCCGGAGGCGTCCGGCTCCGTCCATCCGTGCGGCCTCATACAGCTGGGTGTCGATGCCGGCCATTGCCGCCAAATACAGAATGGTCCCCCAGCCCGCTTCCTTCCATATAATCTGGATAATGTAGATCGGTCTGAACCAGCTTTCACTGGCCAGGAAGTTAACGGTTTGGCCGCCCATGGCTTCTATAATGTCGTTGACCAGGCCGCCCTCCGGCGTCAAAAGAATGAAGCTTAAGGATACCACGATGACCCACGACAAGAAATAGGGCACATAGACCATGGTTTGGACAGTCCGCTTGAAGAGAGGCTGCCGGACCTCATTGAGCATCAGAGCCAGAATGATGGGCACGGGGAATACGAATACCAGATTTAAGCCAAAGAGGATCAGTGTGTTTTTGAACAGAAGCCAGAATGTAGGCTCTGTGAAGAAACGCTCGAAATGCTTAAAGCCCACCCACTCACTTCCGGATATACCCAGGAAGGGCAGATAATCCTGGAAGGAGATGATCAACCCCCAGATGGGCACATACTTGAACAATATAAAGTAGAGCAGCCCGGGGGAAATGAGCAGATACAAGTAGCGGTTGCGTATGGCGTTTTTCAGCCACCGGGGCAAAACATTTTTCTTTATAGAGACGTTGCTCCCGGTTGGTAGGATGACTTTGCCTGCCGACAAGCCAATCCCTCCTCTCCTATTCCATTCACTTATGCAGGATGCGCATCCCGTTGCACTATTACCATACCGCGCATCCCGGGGAAAATCTACAATCACTTTGACAACTCCTGCTTTGTAGGCGCGGAGTGTGGGCAAACCCGCGCCACTCAAGGGATTAAGCCCATTATAATCATGTCTGCAGATCCCCATTCTTGCGCAATGACACCCCAAAAAGCGGGACTCAGGGTTGATTTTATGATTCAAAGGAGGTATCTTCTCCAAGACGGCATGGCTGACTTTAAAGGAGCGAAGCAATGTATGACCGCTAAAAAATTCAATTTTTCCGGTGTGCCCAAAATGGGCTTTATTCAAGTGCCCGACGAAGAAGGCAGGGGTCTTCCGTTTTATGATTCTGCGGCCGGATATGGCTTTATTACCGAAACCTGCTCCTTGCCTCCCAGAGAGGTCCATCTTCCGCAGCTTGCAACAGACGGTACAGGCGTAACCATCCGTGAAGCGGAGTTTATGGCGGAGGCAGGGTTTGAAGCGGACCATTTTAACCGTTACGGTTTGGCTTTCCGGATTGCCGCAGAGCCTGGAGCTTATGAGGTCCGTGTCCGGACAACCTGCCCTGCGGAGGAGGCTTATATTGCTGTGTCCGCTATGCATGCCGAACGGCTGCTGGCCTTGCAGGGAGCGGCATGGGATGCAGCCCAACTGGTCAAGGTCGGCACAGCTCCCATTGTTCAAAACCGGGAATGGATATTCAGCTATGTGAACGGGCGGGAGTTCATCGACATCGAATTGGAGCCCAAACATCTGAATGCTCCCGTTGGCCTGGAATCCATTGAGCTCATTCCGCTGCCGGAGAATAGGAGACCTGAAGGAGAATTGCCGGTGATTTATTTGCTGGGGGACTCCACGGTGAAGACCTATACCTTCGATGAAGCTCCTATGAGCGCTTGGGGGCAGGTGGTGCACCGCATGTTCCATCGGGATAAGGTGAAGGTTATCAACTATTCCATGGGCGGCCGTTCCTTCAAAAATTCGTATTGGGAAGGGCGCTTCAATGATATTCTGATGACCGGCCGCAGAGGGGACTATCTCTTCATCCAGTTCGGCCACAATGACGAAAGCCTTGATGAGTACCGCCGTTTCGGAAGGGGCTCCACAGAGGAAGCGTATGAGCGGTATATCAGAGAGGTATACCTGCCTGCCATCAGAGCCAGAGGGATGCATCCGGTATTTGTGACGGCTATGTCCAGAGCACCGGGCGATGCAGCGGAAGGGCATGTGTATACTTGCTCCTTCGTCAACCGCAAATTCCCGGATATTATGCGGCGTATGGGCCAGGAGCTGAATGTGCCGGTCCTGGACCTGAATGAAGCCAGCATCCGCTATTATAATCAGATTGGCGTGGAGGCAGTTACCGCCATTGTCATGTCCATTGAAGCAGGCGAGACTCCCGGCAAAACCAATGACGGCACCTACGCCAACGGGCATCCTGCCAACAAGGTTGACGGCACCCACTATAAGGAGGCGCTGTCCAAGCAATTTGCCCGCCTGGTGGTGACGGAGCTGTATAAGGGGGCTGTGTCCGGCGATACCCGCATCGGGGAGCCTGCATCTTGGCTGACGGAAGAGGTGAAGACCGCTGTCACCTCGGAGGATTGGTCCGCCATATTCCCGGAAATGGCCGTGGACACCACAACCGGCAGGGGTGCTTATTACCGCAACCAAATCGAAAAGCTTCTCCAGCTTGGCATTCTGGACAAGGATAGCAGCGGCTGCTTTCACCCGGAGGCGCCGATTACGGTTTCCGCCTTTTCCACTGCCCTGGCAAAAGCCGTTGATCTGAGTCCGGAGCTGTTTTCCGCTTACCGGGATGGTCTCCTGACAAGAGAGATCATGGGAGTGCTGCTGGATGACGCCTATCATGCCAAATTCGCAGAAACACCCCAATTCATGACCGACTATAACGGCAGGACGCTGCTGCCCGGAGATCCGGGCTACGATCCCAATCTGGACACCGGGGTGCAGGGCTTGACCTATTATCCGCTGGTCCCGTATGAAAAACTGCTGGACACCCATCTGCTGAGTCCGGAGTACGCTGCCAAAATCAAGGATGCTTATGAGCTGGGACTGTTCCGTTCGGAAAAGGGGATTGCCAGAGGCAGGCTGGCAAACGGCTTGGAGCTGGAGCCCTTCCAGATTGTCACCCGGGAGAAGGCTGCCAAGGCCCTCTATTTCATGTGGGTGCTGCAGCAGCCGGTGAAGGGTGAAAACCATGTTATACCGGATGAGCAATGATATTTAATTTTACGAAAAACAGACAAGTAAACACTCAACAATCTTGCATATTATTGTTCTATAATGAATCCGTATAAGCAGATTGGATGAATTTCCTGTCCGTTATCGAAAGGAGCATTCATGACCATGCAAATTAATGTGGACGCCCGGGGTCGCGGGGACTATGCCACCGTTCAAGAGGCGGTGCTGGCGGTTCCCGACTATCCCGCAGAGCCGGTTACCATATTCATCCGTAAAGGTGTGTACGAGGAGAAGCTGGCGGTGCCCAAGGAAAAGACCAATATCCGCTTCCTGGGCGAGGATGCCTATGAGACGATTCTCACCTTTTCGGACAATGCCCATACCCCGGACGGGGAAGGCAAACCCATGGGCACCTTCCGCAGCGGCAGTGTAATCGTCTGGGCAGATGATTTCACCGCTGAACACCTGACCATCCGCAACTCCTCGGGACCGGGCACCGGCCAGGCCGTAGCCGCTTTTATTAACGGTGACCGCTCCGTTTTCCGCCATGTGCGGTTTTTGGGGGACCAGGATACGCTTTATACCGGTCCGGGCCGCCAATATTATGCGGACTGCTATCTGGAGGGGGATGTGGACTTTATTTTCGGTCCTGCTACGGCAGTATTCGAACGCTGCCGGATTCATTGCAAGCGGGATGGCGGTTATTTGACCGCTGCTTCCACTCCCCAGGACGCGGCTTACGGCTATGTGTTTCTGGATTGCACCGTGACCTCCTCTCCCGGAGCAGAGGGTGTCTATCTGGGCAGGCCCTGGCGGGACTATGCCGCTGTTGACTTCATCCGCACCTGGATGGACGCCTCCGTTGCCCCGGCAGGCTGGCATAATTGGAGCCAGCCCAACCGGGAGGAGACCACCCGCTACAGGGAAGCCGGCACCCGCGGCCCCGGCGCGCTTCTGGCGGAGCGTGTGGATTGGGCCAAGAGTCTGAGCCCGGAGGATGCCGCAGGATATGATATTGCCGCCATCTTCCATGGTCCGGACGGCTGGAATCCGTTGACTGCGGGACAGGATCAGCCCAAGCTCGCTCTGCAGCTGTCCGCGCGGATGGCCGATCAATGGATCAAGGATTGGGACTCCATCGGAGAGCATCCGCGTACCAGCAACAAATGGAATTACGAAATCGGCCTGTTCCTCAAGGCTGTTTCTGTGCTGGAAAGCTTGACCGGACAGGACCGTTATATCCGCTACGTGCTCCACAATATGAACCATTTTGTGGGAGATGAAGGCTCCATCCGCACCTACAGGATGGAGGACTATAATCTGGATCAGATTAACCAGGGCAAGCTGCTGCTGTATTTGTGGAAAAAAACCGGGGAAAACCGCTACAAGCAGGCTGCGGATGTGCTGGTCAAGCAATTAGAGAGCCATCCCCGGACCTTGGAGGGCGGCTTCTGGCATAAGAAAATCTATCCCCATCAGATGTGGCTGGATGGTTTATACATGGCCATGCCGTTCCTGACGGAATATGCCCGCATCTTCGACAGGCCGGAGCTGCTGGATGAAGCGCCACGGCAAATTCTGCTGATCGACCGGCATAACCGTGACCCGTATACGGGCTTGTACTACCACGGCTGGGATGAAAGCCGCAGCCAAGAGTGGGCGGACAAGGAAACAGGCTGCTCACCCCACTTCTGGACCAGGGCCATCGGCTGGTATGCCATGGCGATTGTAGATACACTGGAGCATCTGCCCCGCCAGCATCCGGGCTACGCCCCTGTTGCCGCTGTTCTGAACCGCTTGGCCGAAGCGGTAGTGAAGGTGCAGGACCAGGATTCCGGGCTGTGGTACCAGGTAACGGACCAACCGGGCCGTGAGGGCAATTATTTGGAATCATCCGGCTCGTCCATGCTGGTATATGCCTTGGCGAAGGGAGTGGCGGCGGGGAATCTGTCCCCCCACTATCTGGAGGCGGCGCGCCGGGGTTACCACGGGTTGGCCGGCCGTATGCTGCGCAAGGACGGGCAGGGAAAGCTTCATTTGACAGCCGTCTGTCTGGTGGCCGGGCTTGGCGGCAATCCGTACCGCTCCGGCTCTTACGATTATTATGTTCATGAGAAGGTGGGCGAGGATGATCTCAAGGGCATCGGCGCCTGTCTGCTGGCCCTGTCCCAGATTGAAGCGGCGGGCCTGCTGGAATAAGAGAGTTTTAGCGGATCTACAGAAGAAGGAGGAGAGCGGCTTGCTTGCAGCTTCTCAGCTTGAACGTGTGCTGCCTGAGGCGGTTGGTATAAACCCCAAGGGCATAGAAGGATTTATGGAGCTGGTATACGAAAGACAAATTGCGCTGCACAGCTTTATGCTCCTGCGACATGGCAAGGTGGCGGCGGAGGCCTATTATGCGCCGTTCCGCAGAGGAGAGCTTCATCATATTTTTTCCATCAGCAAAAGTGTCACCTCCGCTGCCGTGGGCATCGCCATCGGTGAGGGAAGATTCGGGCTGCAGGACAAGGCAGCGGATCTGCTCCGCAGGCATGTGGTCGGAGAGGTCCCCCCGTATACGGCGCAAATGACAGTGGAGCAGCTGCTGAAGATGGCGACGGTCTACAGACGGGCCCCCTATTCTGAGGCAGAGGGATGGATCAACCTCTATCTTACCTCCCCTCCGCAGCATCCGCCGGGCTTCTCCTTCGCCTACGATACGGCGGGAACCAATATGCTGTGCGCCATCGTGCAGGAGACAACCGGCCAAACCGTTCATGAATACCTCCAGCCCCGGTTGTTCGACGTTATCGGCATGGGTCCCATGGAGTGGAAAACCTGTGCGGGAAACGTCAATAACGGCGGCAGCGGCATCCGCTGCACCACCGATGGGTTGGCACGCTTCGGCCAGCTTTATCTGCAGGACGGCATATGGGACGGCAAGCGGGTGCTTCCGGAGGGATGGGTGGCCCGGAGCACAGCCCGCCAAGTGGATAATTCCGGAGCCAAAACCATGCTGGACGGAAAACCCGGCTACGGCTATCAATTCTGGCGGTTGCGCAACAATGCGTATTGCGCCTTTGGGCTGGGCGGACAATTCGTGGTGGTGATGCCGGACTGTGACGCGGTTTTTGTCTCCACAGCCAATACGCAATTCGTCCGGGACGGCCAGCAGCAGATTCTGGATTGTCTCTGGGAGGCTCTGTATCCGGCGATGAAGGAAACACCGTCTTCCGGTGCCGGGCTGGTAAACGGAGGCAGCTTGGCAGAAGCGGATGCCTCTTCCTCGGAAGGAGAATTGGCCAAACGGCTGGCATCGCTTCAGCTTTCATTGCCGCCGGGACAAGCCCATTCCTATACTGTAGTTCAAGTGAACAACCGTACATACCGGCTGCAGGACAACCGTTACGGCTTCATTGCCTGCAGGTTCGAGTTCGCGGACCGGTCCTCCAGCCTGAGCTTCACCCGTGGCTCCGGCGCCGAAGAGGTGGTTCTGGATTTCGGCCTCCACCACTGGGTGACCGGAACGGACCGGGTGTTCAGCGGCACGGAGCCCTGCTGCAGCGCAGCCACCTGGGTAGACGGACAAACCTGCATCCTTCATATGCATCTTTTGAACACTGTCCAGATGGTCATGCTGATTTGCCATTTTGAAGCCGATACGATGATGATTCAGATTGTAATGCCGGGCATTTATTTCAATGAAGAAATGGAATGCGATTTAATCGGAGTTGTGTCTCTTTAAGGAGAGGCAACAGTGGTTTGGCAAGAACGATAAACATATGAGCCGGTCTGCTGATTCAGCAGAACGGCTTTTATTTTAATTGGGTTTCATTTAGTTAATAACACTTAAAAACAACTGAATTATGTAACTGGATTCAATTGACACTCGCTGCTTCCAGTGTTAGTTTATACTTGAAGATTCACTTTTTCC
>JAQSYT010000157.1 GCA_029256065.1 Paenibacillaceae bacterium | reverse complement strand
AAATGTATCCGCCATGACCGTATCCCGGGTGATTAACAATAAAGGCCGGATCAGTGAAAAAACCCGCAACAAGGTGAAGCGGATCATGGAGGAATTGAATTATGTGCCGAATGAAATGGCGCGCAGCCTGGTTCTGCGGGAGACCCAGGTGCTGTTTCTGCTGGTGACCGATATTACCAACCCCTTCTTCACCACCCTGGCCAGAGGGGCGGAGGACGCCGCCAACAAGCTGGGTTACCGGGTTTTGTTCGGCAACAGCGACGAAAGTCTGGACAAGGAACGGGAGTATGTGGAGACCATTCTGAAATCACGGGTGGACGGTGTGCTGGTGGCTCCCGCAGGAGACGGCTCCTTGCCCCATCTGGAAAGTCTGCGGGCCCACGGTGTGCCGTTTGTTCTGTTGGACCGGGAGGTGCCGGGCATCGGCAGTGATGTGGTCTTAGGCGACAGCCGGGAGGGCACCCGCATGCTGATGGAGCATATGATCGCCCTGGGCCATACCGAAATCGCCTTGGTTAACGGCTCGCCGGATGTATCCAGCGCCCGTCTGAGAGCCACTGCCTACAAGGAGGCCTTGAAGCTCAATGATCTGGCCGCCCCGGCCGAGCGGATTCTCGAGCTGGGTTATGCACCGAGGAGCAGCCTGGCCAGGATCGGAGAATGGCTGGACGGCCTCCATCCCCTGCCCACTGCCATTCTGTGCGGCAATAATATGATGGCTATCCAAACCATTCAGGCCATCCGCAAGAAGGGTCTCCGGGTACCGGAGGACATCTCCGTATGCTGCTTCGATGATCTGGGGCCGGTGGGCGAAATCGATCCGTTCCTCACTGTGGCTGCCCAGCAGGCGTACCAGTTCGGCTACAAGGGCATGCAGCTGTTGACCGGGCGCATCGCCGACAAGGAAAGCGACAGCGCCGAAGACGCCTGGACTAGGATTCTGCTGCCCGCGGAGCTGGTGGTCCGCCGCTCCGTGGCAGATTTGCATTAGCGGAGGCACGGGGCGGATTTAGATGTGGAGGAACGGAGAGGATTTAGGTGCGGGAGAACGGGCAGGATTTAGGTGCAGGGCAGGTTTAGAGCGGGAGGCGCGGAGAATGTGGGACAAGTTACGGTCTGAGGGTGAGTCTGCAGCTTACTTCCTATGGGTTGGATTTTGGGTTTATGGTCTGCGGGCGGCGGATTTCGGCTGAAGGGAGAATGCTTGCGGTTAGCCGCTGAATCAGTTGACTAACCTCGAGCTTTCCGCCCTTGGACACTCCGCTTACGGAACTGTAAAGCTCTTAGCGTCGAAAATCCGGCTTATAAAAATTTTAACGGAACTGAGAAGCGCTTAGCGGTGGTTTTGAAACTATTTTGTCCGCTCAAGCCTCCGTAAGAGTCTCAGAGTTCCGTTAGCCCGGGAAAATCCCGTTTTGCCGCCTGTAAGGGTCTTTAAGTTCCGTTACGACGCCTGTCCCCCGTATCCTATACCGTGCATTGCACCTTGCCCTGTTCCCTGCACTCCGCCCCCCCACCTTGCCCTGTCCCCCGCTATTTGTGCCGCTTCCCCGCCCGTATGCTTTCCACTCGCTTATCTGTTTTATACGCCGCCCTAGTTTGTCCATTCTGCAAGCAGCTATTTCCCTGAGTTGTGCCGTTTGCAACTGTCTGCATCCCTCTCTATCTATTCCCCTCCTTACATTTGCTGCACGCACTTCCCCCTGCATCAGGATTCCCCCTTGAAAAATCCCTTGTTTTCCTCCATGATTAAGGGATAGATTGTTTCCATTGGAGGAGGCCCTGTTATCCATGAGTTCCATATTCGATCATGTGCCAGACCGCAGCAATACCCGGTCCTACAAGTGGGACCAGTTGGAGAAATTATTCGGCAACCCCAATATTCTGCCCCTATGGGTGGCGGACATGGATTTCGAGAGCCCGCCTGCCGTCAAAAAAGCCATTGAAGGCCGCGCCGCCCAAGGAATCTACGGCTACACCGTCATGCCAGACGAGGGCTGGGATGCCATTACGGACTGGTTCACCAGACGCCATCAATGGCCCATCCAAAAAAACTGGATATCCACCGTTACAGGTGTGGTGACCGCACTGAGCTTGGCCGTGGAGCTGTTCAGCGAACCCGGCAGCTCTGTTATCCTGCAATCGCCGGTGTATTATCCTTTTTATGATGTGATCAAAATGAACGGCCGCCAGGTTGCCCCAAACCCGCTGCTCCATCAAAACGGCCGCTATGAAATGGACTATGCCAACCTGGAAAAGCTGATGCAGGACGGCGCCAAGCTGCTTCTCCTGTGCAGCCCCCACAACCCCGGCGGACGGGTCTGGGAACGGGACGAGCTGGTGAAGCTGGGCGAGCTCTGCAAAAAACACAATGTCATCATTGTGTCCGATGAGATTCATGCTGACATGGCCTATCCGGGGCATAAGCATATCCCCATCGCCTCTGTTTCACCGGAGCTGGCGGAGCTTACGGTGACCACCATTGCGCCGACCAAAACCTTCAACCTGCCCGGCCTGCCGGCCGCTTTTATGGTAACCCCCAATCCGGAGCTCAAGCGTAAAATCGATCACCGGATCAAGGCGCTTTCCCTGCATATGACCGGTTTTTTCAGCCCGGATATGATCATGGCCGCGTACAATGAGAGCGAGGCCTGGCTGGACGAGCTGATGGTGTACCTGAAGGGCAACCTGGATTATGCGGTTGACTATCTGAACCGGCATCTTCCTGCCGTGAAGCCCATGGTTCCCGAAAGCACCTATCTTCTGTGGGTGGACTGCCGCGGACTTGGGCTGGATGTGGCAGGCCTCAAGGAACTGATGTACCACAAGGCACAGGTGGCCTTTAATGAGGGCTCCACCTATGGGCCCGAGGGAAGAGGCTTCCTGCGGATCAATTTGGCTTGCCCCCGGACTACTCTTCAGGAGGGTTTGGCCCGGTTTGTGGACGCGGCAAGCACTCTGGCCGGAAGCAAAGCGGAATAACGCTGTTTACCCGGCTTAGCGGTATCCAGCGGTATCTGACCACCCCTAACCAAAACAAAGCCTGCACAAGAGGCGCGAATGCGCTTCACGTGCAGGCTTTTTGCTGTACAGATCATTTTAAGTAAGCTCAACCATCAAGCAAAATCAAGGCCCTACTGTATAATCTGCCGCGGGTATCCAGTCCCCTGCTGTAAAATCACGGCCCCGGATATGCACGCTATTGCCGCTTACCTCCACCACCAGCCCCTCGCTTTTGCGCTCCTCCGCTGCGATAGGGTTGTCTGTTGTGTCATAAGGCGTCAGCACCGACGAGGTATTCACCATGGTAAAGCCGTCACGGATGAATGTGCCGGGTGAACCCAGCTCCCAGTGGGAATGACCCGAAAAAAAGACAGTCTGGGGATAACGCGAGAGGATCTCCTTCAGACGGTCATGCTGGACCACCGCCCGGCTGTTGAAATCGGTGAAGCTGCCGGCCACCGTAAAGGGCAGCGGCTGATGCAGGAACACAAAGATGGGCTTTCCAGCCTCAGCATCCTCCGCCAGTACTCCCTCCAGCCAATTCAGCTGATCCTCAGACAGCCAGGCATCCTCAGCGTAGCTGTCATCGGTTTGGCGGTAGGTTTCCGAGCCGAGGAAAATAAAGTGATATCCACCCATCCACGAATCGTGATAGACCTTATCGTATCCGGTGAACTGGAGGAATCTGTTAATGGATGCTTCCGGCGTTTCTCCATTAGGGAAGCTGGCTTCGTTCCATTTCCCCGCCGAATCGGTCCAGGCCTTATAAAATTCATGGTTGCCAATGGTGTACACGACCTGCCCCGGGTAGGGGGTCTCCTTCATAAGCTTGCCCAGCACCTCGTAATCCTTAGGCAAGCCGTTGCCCAGGTCACCATTGATCACCAGCGCCTGGCCAGGCACATTGGAACGCAGGTCGGTCATGGCTTTGCGGAGCTTGGTATGGGACTCCTTGTTCCAGGATTCCACATGTATATCGCTAATTACAGCAAAGCGGAAAGCCGGCTGGCTTCCGGCAAGGGAGACTGCCGCGGATAGCGGAGCCTGTCCAACTGCGAGAGCTGCATCGGAAGCTGTTGCAGGAGATGCTGCGGAGATTACTGCCGGTGCTGCTGCAGCCACTGTCTGTATGGCGGCTGCGGGAGCAGCCTCCACCCTCGGAGAGCCCAACGGGCGGACCAGTACAGGGGCATCCGGCTCAGGTGCAAATATAAAATTCGCCTGCTGGACCGATGAAGCGGCAGCCTCAGTCGAAGCCGGAGGCTCTTCGTCCATGCCGTAGGATGCGAGAACCAGCACGGCAGCGAGAATGACTTGCCAAGCGGCGATATAGAGTTTCATAGAGAAAGCCTCCTTTTTCATCAGCTATTTTTTAATCCTTTACCCATAAAAATTCAGCTTCCCTCAAATTTGTGCAAAATTTTGTCCGTTTTGTGTCATAACCCTGGGCCAAACGCCCTTTTTCCCGGGCAAACGCCAAAAAAGACCTGCGGATTACCGCAAGCCTTTTCAGATGAAACTATAAAAATAGCTTAAAGCTGCTGCAAAAAGGCATAGATTTTGTCATGCATACCCGGCAGGCCTTCATGGCCAAAATCCGGGTAAATCTCCAAATCCACAGTAGCCGTCATTTTGTTGATGGCGGCAAATTGAGTGGACGGCGGGCAGATATTATCCATCAGCCCCACCCCGATGAGGGTTTTGGCCCGAATGCGGGGAGCCAGGTTCTGGATATCGATATAGCCCAGACGGGTGAAAATTTCATCCTCCCGTTTATGCTGGGGGTCAAAATGGCGGAAGAAGGTCTTGAGCTCCGCATAGGCATCCTTGGCCAGGTCCATCTCCCAGACGCGCTTGTAATCGCTCAGAAACGGATACACCGGTGCAGCCAGCTTGATCTCCGGCACCAGCGCCGCACAAGCCATGGTCAGGGCGCCGCCCTGGGACCAGCCTGTAACCCCTACCCGGGCAGCGTCCACCTCATCGAAGCCCATGACGATTTTGGCCAACAACGCCGTATCCAGATAAATATGCCGGAACAGCAAATTCTCCGGCTTGTCGTCCAAGCCGCGGATGAAATGCCCGTGGTGGGTATTGCCCTTTACGCCTCCCACATCCTCGGACAAACCGCCTTGGCCGCGGACATCAAGCGCCGCGAAGGAATAGCCCAATGCGGCATATTGCAGCTTGTCCTGCCAGTCGCCGGAATGCCCGGTGTAACCGTGGAAATGCAAAATGGCGGGATGGGCACCTTGCTGCTTGGGGCGGATATATTTAGCATGCACTCTGGCGCCGCGGACACCCGTAAAGTATAAATCGAAGCATTCGGCAAAAGGTGCGGTGAAGGCAGCCGGCACCAGCTCCACCTGCGGGTCTACCGCGTTCATTTCCTCCAAAGCGGCATCCCAATAAGCGTCAAAATCCTCCGGCTTCGGCGTAATTCCCTGGTAGTGCTTCAGTTTCTCCAGAGGCATATCCAGCATAGGCACAACAATCATTCCTTTACAGTTGTAATGGGGTTATATTCCATCTTACTGTACAGGCATCGTAACGAAGTTTCAATATCATTTTTCGGCAAAAGCATAGCAGATTTTGCACAATAAAACGCCCCGCCTGATTCAGGCGGAGCGCTGCTGTACCGGAGAAATCTCCGGAGCTTATTTCAATTTGAAGGCAATATCATTCCACAGGAGCTCATTGCGGAAGGCCCGCAGCTTGGTGTCGTTGTCGATGATGACACATTCGATGCCCATCATGTCGGCGAAATCCGCCAGCTGCTCCGCAGTCACCACATAAGAAAAGCCGGTGTGGTGGGCGCCGCCTGCATAAATCCAGGCCTCTGTAGCCACCTGCATGGACGGCTGGGTTTTCCACAATACACGGGCTACCGGCAGCTTCGGCATGGCATGCTCCTGCTTCACCGCGTCCACCACATTGACGATCATCCGGAACCGGTTGCCCATGTCCACGATAGTCGCATTCAGTGCGGCACCTTCCCGGCTGTCGAAGACCATCCGGGCAGGATCGGCCTTGCCGCCTATTCCCAGAGCGTGCACCTCCAGGCGGGGCTTCGTGGAGGCAATGGTGGGACACACCTCCAGCATGTGGGAGCCCAGCACCATTTCATTTTCCTCATCCATATGATAGGTATAGTCCTCCATGAAGGAGGTGCCTACATTGCCGGCCATGATCTTCATCAAACGGACCAGCGCGGAGGTTTTCCAGTCGCCCTCGCCGCCGAAGCCGTAACCAGCCTCCATCAGGCGTTGAACCGCAAGTCCGGGAAGCTGCTTCAAGCCGTGCAGGTCCTCGAAGGTGGTGGTGAAGGCAGTGAAGCCGCCCTCCTCCAAGAAGCTCTTCATGCCCAGCTCAATCCGCGCCTGGTACTTGATGGAATCCTGATAAACGCCAGGGGTTTTGGCTTCCTCCGGCAGCTCGTACTGCTCCGCATACTGGGCGTACAGCTCATCCACCGCTTCCTCGGAAACGGCATTCACCCGCTCAACCAGATCGCCGATGCCGTAGCCGTTAACAGACCAGCCGAACTTGATTTGCGCCTCTACCTTGTCCCCTTCAGTTACCGCTACCTGGCGCATGTTATCGCCGAAGCGGGCCAGCTTGAGACGGCGGCTTTCGATGACAGCAATGGCCGTTCTCATCCAGGCGCCGATGCGCTCCTGGGTAGCCCCGTTCTCCCAATAGCCGTTAACCACCTTGCGGGCCACGCCCATGCGGGTGTTGATAAAGCCGTATTCCCGGTCGCCGTGGGCGGCCTGGTTCAGGTTCATGAAGTCCATATCAATAGTGTCCCAGGGGATATCCCGGTTAAACTGGGTGTGCAGATGGAGCAGGGGCTTTTGCAGTATGGACAAACCAGCGATCCACATTTTGGCCGGGGAGAAGGTATGCATCCAGGTAATCAGACCGGCGCAGTTGGGATCATTATTGGCTTCAGCCAGCAGGTCGCGGATTTCCTCGGGAGTCTTCACAACCGGCTTAAACACGACCTTGCCGGAAACGGCGGCGGAGGCGTCCAGGCTTTCGGCGATAGTGCGGGAGTGGCGGGCCACTTCCTCCAGCGTTTCCGGGCCGTACAGGTGCTGGCTTCCGGTGACAAACCAAAATTCATAAGCTTTCATATTCAACATGTGTTATGCCTCTTTTCTATGGATTGTTGATTCATTCAAATGCTCCACTGCCGCACGTTCAATGGCCAGGCCCTTGATATAGCGCTGCATAAAGACCTCGAAGCCCTCCACATCCTTGGGGTCGGGCTGGATGGTGGATACCGCTTGCCCGGCGAATACCTTTTGGCTCAAAAATGCATCCAAGGTTTCCTGCTCCGCCTTCCCGTTCATATAGGAGGCCAGCAGTGCAATTCCCCAAGCGCCGCCTTCACCGGCTGTTTCCATGACAGAAACAGGGACATCCAGGGCGCCGGCCATGAGCTTTTGGCCCACAACCGGGGTTTTGAACAATCCGCCGTGGCCGAGAATTTCATCCAGCTTAACCGCTTCCTGCTTCAGCAGGAGATCCATGCCGATCTTCAATGCGCCCATAGCCGTAAACAAATGGACCCGCATAAAGTTGGCCAAATTGAAATTGCTGCCCGGCGTCCGGGTAAACAAGGGGCGGCCTTCCTCAAAATGGGTCATGTGCTCACCGGACAAATAGCAGTATGCCAGCAAGCCGCCGCCGTCCGGATCACCCTGAAGGGCCAGATTGTATAAGGTTCCGTAGAGCATATCCGGATTTGCCGACAGTCCCATCACCTTGGCGAACTCATCAAACAGCCCCACCCATGCATTCAGATCCGAGGAGCAGTTATTGGAGTGGGCCATGGCAACAGGGCTTCCTGCCGGTGTGGTCACCAGATCGATCTCCTCATAGGGACGGGAAAGATCCTTCTCCAGAACCACCATGGCAAACACCGAGGTTCCGGCAGAAACATTCCCTGTCCGCTGAGCCACACTGTTGGTGGCCACCATTCCTGTTCCCGCATCCCCTTCAGGCGGACAGAAGGGAATTCCGGCAGTAAGCTCGCCGGTCATATCCAGCAGCCTTGCGCCTTCCTCAGTCAAAGCACCGGCTTGTTCACCCGCAACCAGCACCTGAGGCAGAATATCCTCCAGCTTCCAAGTGAATCCCTTGGAGGCAACCAAGCCGTTGAAGGATTCCACCATGCCCGCATTGTAGCTCTTCGTGTGCATATCAATGGGAAACATGCCGGAGGCTTCGCCGACGCCCAGAACCTTCCGGCCTGTCAGCTTCCAATGAATGTAGCCCGCCAGCGTGGTCAGAAAATCAATACGGCCCACATGCTCTTCCCCGTTAAGAACCGCTTGGTACAGATGGGCAATGCTCCAACGCTGGGGAATATGGAATGTAAAGCTGTCACTCAGCACCTTGGATGCCTGGCCGGTAATATTATTCCGCCATGTGCGGAAGGGAACCAGCAGCTCTCCTGATTTATCGAAGGCCATATAACCATGCATCATCCCGCTGAAGCCGATGGCTCCAATGGTCTGTAGAGATACACCGTAGCGGGCCTTCACATCCTCGGCCATCTTCCGGTAGCTGTCCTGGACGCCCTTCCAGATATCCTCCAGGCTGTAGGTCCATATCTGGTTCACATAGCTGTTCTCCCAATCATGGCTGCCGGATGCGATGGACTGGTAATCCTCTCCGATAAGGACGGCTTTAATGCGGGTGGAGCCAAGCTCGATTCCCAGAGCGGTTCTGCCGCTTTGGATCAGGTTTTTCACATCATTGCTCATGAGCATTCCTCCTGGCTGGTCTGTACATCGTTATCACTGGCCGTAATAGGCATTGGCGCCATGCTTCCGCAGGAAATGCCGGTCCAGAAGGGTCTGGTCCATGGGCTCGATCCCCGGATTCAACTGGAAGGTATGGAACGCCATCTTGGCCACTTCCTCCAGCACCACTGCATTGTGCACCGCAGTATGGGCATCCTTGCCCCAGGTGAAGGGAGCATGGCAGTTGACCAGCACACCCGGAATCTGCAGCGGGTCCAAACCAAGGCTTTGGAAGGTTTCGATAATGACACTGCCGGTATCCAGCTCGTATGCGCCTTTAATCTCGGCTTCTGTCATCGGACGGGTGCAGGGCACCTTGCCGTAGAAATAATCCGCGTGGGTGGTTCCCAGCGCCGGTATGCCACGTCCTGCCTGAGCCCATGCCGTCGCCCACGGGGAATGAGTATGGACAATGCCGCCGATTCCCGGGAAAGCCTTGTACAGCGCCACGTGGGTTGCTGTATCGGAGGAGGGCTTGTAATTCCCCTCTACCGTCTTCCCCTCCAGATCCACAACCACCATATGCTCTGCCTTCATCACCTCATAGGATACGCCGCTTGGCTTAATGACTACCAGGCCGCTTTCCCGGTCGATACCGCTTACATTCCCCCACGTAAATGTGACCAGGCCGTGCTTGGGCAGGTCCAGATTGGCCCCCAGCACCTCTTCTTTCAGCTTTTCCAGCAACTTCATTCACTCCTGTCTCAAGAAATTACTCACCCTATTATACAATTGTACGTACAAGTTTGCTATAGTTTTCATTATCTTTTTGTTGAGGACCGTACAATTAATTCCGGCGTGTACAGCTTGCCCTTGGGTTTGCTGAGCTTTCCCTCGATCATCCGCAGAAGCAGCTCTACTGCCTCCTGGCCCATCACGGACTTGGGATGGGTCAGCGTGGTCAGCTTGGTCTCGGTGGCGGTAGCCAGACTGGAGTCGTCAAAGCCCACCACGGCAACATCCTCCGGCACGGACAAGCCGGATTGCCGGATAATCTCCATCAGCTGGACAGCCAGCTCATCATTATAGCAAACCAAGGCTGTAGGCCGGCCGTTCTCCCGGGAGAGAAGAGCAAGCGCCGTCTCCAGAGGTTTGGCTCCCTTCTCCTCGGTGGTGTATTGGACCACCAGATCCGGCTGAATGGCCAGCCCCTTCTCCCGGTAGGCCTGGCGGAAGCCCTTCAGCCGGTTGACCCCCTGCATATCGTCCATCTTGAAAAAACCGGCGATCTTCTCATGGCCCAAGGCCAGCAGATGGCGGACAGCCAGGCAGCCGCCCAGGGCATCGTCGGTTTTCAGGCATGGGCCATCCAGCTCCGGGTATTGCTCGTTCAGCATAATATACGGAATCCCGCGGTATTCCAGGGCCAGGTATAAGTCCAGATTGGGGTTTCCCTCGGCGCTTTTGGTGGGTTCGATGATCAGACCGCTGAGCGGCTGGCCCAGCATCATCTCCAGTGCCTCCCGCTCCCGCCCCTTGTCGTTGTCTGTGCTGGACAGGAGAAGCCGGTAGCCCTTGCTGCGCAGCGCAGCCTCCGCCCCCCGGACAATATGGGGAAAGATGTAGTCCGATATATAGGTGGTAATAAGGCCCACCGTCCGGACTATCTCCCCATGACCTGCTTGGGGTGCGGAAACAAAGGTTCCTTTGCCCTGGATGCGCGACAGCCAGCCCTCCCCCTCCAGCTCTCCGAAGGCCTGCCGCACGGTTTGGCGGCTGACGCCGAAGCGCTCCGCCAGCTCGTTCTCGGAGGGCATCAGATCCCCGGGCTTCACCGTTCCGTTGTGAAACCAGGCTTGAATCTCCTGCTTCACCTGCATATATTTCGGCACCGCTTTTTCTTTCACGATAAACCTCCATTGCGGGGATAAACGCCTGCTATTGCGGCGTGCGGCCAGGTTGCTGCCGCTTTAAGTTGTATGGTTATCAGTATACCACTAATTTATGTTGTATGTACATGTTGTACCGGCTTATAAGGGTACGTCCAGCGAAAGGTTGCCAAGAGCCTGCCTGGGAGCGGCGCATGGAGCTGGAACTGGCTAACGGCGGTGAGAGCCCTTAATGAGGTGGATTCACCTTTGGAAAAAATCTAACGGCTGTGACAGACGTTATTTGACCCTTTTGGCCTGTTTTGGACCTAAAAGTAGGGAAATAACGTCCGTGGCCGCCGTTAGATTTTCTGGACAGGCATTTTCGACCAAATTGCGGCGCTCACCTCCGTTAGGTTCACCCACGGCCTCACGGCCATTGCCACGCATGAACAATAATAGACGCGAACACCTCGTTTTCGTACATATGTCCCGGCCTCCTCCCACTCCTGAAAGTAAATCATTCTTCCACTTGAAAAACCAATAATTCCGAGTATAATACTTAGTATATAATCACAAGACATTAAAGGAGCGTGGCGCAGATGAATGTGACGCACCCTCACTACACCAATCAATGGATCAATGACCATTTGGACTTATATAATTACGCCGGAGAATATGGACCATCGGATTACCTCCGAATGGAAGGCAAAGACAAGGGATGAGCTATGGCGCCAATATGATGAAGTAAACGGGCTTTTGCTGGACTTGTATGCGGAGCTCAGAGGACGGGACAAAAAAGAGCAGCAGGAGCTGATCGAGCGCCTGCTCCTTCTGAAGCAGCAGCGGCTGGAGATATCGCGGCAGCTGGCTATTATCAGCTGATATGAAATAGACGGACTTGCTGCCCTTAAGAAAGCAGCAACGCAGAGCCGCATGATATGGAGGGGTTTGTATGGAGCTTCAGCGCACTGTCAAAACAGAACACGCAGACCTGGCTGTTACGATGCACTATCCCACGAAGGAGGGCAAGGGGGAAACCCTGCCTTTGATTGTATTCTGCCATGGCTTCACCGGCAGCCGGATCGGCGCGGACCGGTTATTCGTCCAGGCGGCACGCTATTTCAGCGAAGCCGGATACCTGGCGGTCCGGTTCGATTACGGCGGCTGCGGTGAAAGCACCGGCAGCTATGGGGACGGCGGCATGGAGCAGCTGGTCAAGGAAACCCGGATCATGCTGGACTACACACTCTCCTTTGATTGCGTTGATCTGTCCCGGGTCACCCTTGTGGGGCATAGCCTGGGCGGTGCGGTGGCCGTTCAAACCGCCTTCCGCGACAGAAGGGTGAAAAGGCTGGTGCTGTGGGCGCCGGTTGCCCATCCTCTGGCGGATATCGTCCGGATTATCGGCCCCAAGGCCCACCGGGAAATCATCTCCGGAGGCAAAACGGATTATTTGGGCTACACCCTCACCGACCGTTTTCTCCAGTCGCTGGCCGACTCCCATCCTCTCCAGGAAACCAGGCAGATCCGCGGCGATGTGCTGGTATTGCATGGGGCGGAGGATGAAGTGATTACAAGCGACGCCGCCCATCTCTATCAGAAGGCGTTCTGGCTGCGCAGCGACGGCATGAGCGACAAGGAGATTCTGACTAAAGCGGACCACTCTTTCACGGGCCAGGATACCCGAAACCAGCTTTTCGAATTGACGGCGGACTGGCTGCGGATTCACGATCCCCGCAACGGCGAGTGGAACCATTATGTCATCTGAAGCAGCTTAAGCGATGCTGCCCGGAATTGCTCTGTATGGCAGAAGCGGATTGAAGCATACTAGGATTAAGCATCCTCCCGGGTTCGGCTTGGGAGGTTCTTTCTTGCTTTCCTCCGAAAAAAATGTTTGAAATGTTCATTAAGGTTTATTTACGTTCATTTGGAAGTGTGATATAGTATATTCAAACATCGATGTTTGCCGGGGGAGAGCGGAAACAAGCTTCCCCGATTCTCTCCTCGGAGGCAAGCTTATGTCCACCATCAAGCGTCACGAGCAAATTTTGGAAATACTGATTACTGAGAAGGAAGCCACTGTGTCCAGGCTCAGCGAGGAATTGGGCGTATCCGGCAAAACCATCCGCGAGGATTTGGAGAAGCTGGAGAAGAAGGGACTCCTCCGGAGATTCCACGGCGGAGCCGCTTTGGCCAACGAGGGATTTGCCGGACTGTTTCCCGACTCCCTGCCCAATTCGAAGAACGAGGATGCCAAGGCACAGGCGGCCAGACGGGCCCTGGAGCTTGTCAATACCGGAGAAGTAATCGCCTTGGACGGCGGAAGCACCACCTTGGCCATGGCCAAGCTCTTGGACAATATTCCCATCACTGTTGTCACCAACGACCTGTTTATCATTGGTGAACTGGTGAAAAAGGACAAGGTCCGGCTTGTTGTGCCCGGCGGCTACCGCAACCGCAACCAGCTGATTAATGAGAATTTCGCTTCCATTATCGGCTACATGAACATCCAGAAGGCTTTTATCTCCGCCACTGGCATCCATGAGGAATATGGGCTTACGGTTTTTACCCAGGCTATTGTGAGCCAGAAGCGGGCCATCATGCAGGCTGCCGCAGAATGCTACTGCGTGGCCGACCACACCAAGTTCAACCAATGCGCCCTGCTCACCTTCGCCAAACCGGAGGAATTGACGGCCATTGTGACGGACCCCGGACTGCCGGGCGAGACCGTTCAGCGTTACACCACTAGAGGGATACAGCTCATCCGCTGATTCCATACATTTTACACAATCCCTATCCAATTTAAAGGAGATGTCTTAATGAGCGCGTTTGATCTCACAGGAAAAGTAGCATTAGTTACAGGCGGTACAGTAGGTCTCGGAGCCGGCATGTCCTTGGCCCTGGCCAACGCAGGCGCAGATCTGGTATTGGTTACCTATACCGATAACGACGACACCGTATTGAACGAGTGCAACAAAATCGGCCGCCGCTGCCACGTTATCACCGCTGACCTGAGCAAGGAAGAAGAGCTCCCGGGTGTTGTTGAGAAGGCTATCGCCGCTTTCGGACATGTGGACATTCTGGTGAACAATGCGGGCATTATCCGCCGCGCTCCTATCGCCGAGCACTCTGCCAAGGACTGGCATGATGTCATTAACCTGAACCTGAATACTGTGTTCTTCCTGACCCAGCTGGTTGGCCGTCACATGATCGAACGCGGATCAGGCAAAATCATCAGCGTAGCTTCCATGTTGTCCTATGAGGGCGGCATTCTGGTTCCGGGCTACGCCGCCTCCAAGCATGGCGTTGCCGGCTTGACCAAGGCATTCGCCAACGAGTGGGCATCCAAGGGCGTTAATGTTAACGCCATCGCTCCCGGATACTTCGAAACCCGCAACACCGCTCCGATCCGTCAGGATGCTGAGCGTACCGATACCATCACTGCACGCATCCCGGCCGGCCGTTGGGGCCAACCGGAAGACCTGGGCGGCCCTGCCGTATTCCTGGCTTCCTCCGCTGCAGACTACCTGCACGGCCATATCCTGAACGTGGATGGCGGCTGGCAAGCACGCTAATCCCGTTCTACACTGCCTGCGGTATGCCGCGGCAGCTTAGAAGAGGACATCCCTTCCTTTCAGGGATGTCCTCTTTTTCATCTGTGGACAGGAACTTGCAGATTGATGCTGGGTTGTGGCTTCTAGCCTGCAAGCTATCTTCTTCCTGGAGGACCACAGAATCTGAGGCGACAGTCGCTAGCCGGACAGAGGATGCGCTATTCAGCGGAAATCCAATGTTTTTTTGATTGTGCGGACAGAGAATCCTTTATGTTGCGGGAATGAGCCGTTTTCAGTGCTTTTCCGGAGCAATAACGCATCATGTGTCCGCGAAAACCCCAAGACCGCGTAAAACAGCGAAATAACAGATCTGCAGTCCGGACAACCGATTCAAAACCTAAACCTCACCCACGGTGTGCAGATTCGGATGCCGTGCCCGGCATATTCGGAGCCTGTTTGCTTTTTTTGGGGGTATTGGCGGGGGAATTGATATTTTAAGTGAACATTAAGCGGAGGCTCAGTAGGGTTTAAGCTTTAGGCTTTATTCTGAGGGAGTAAGTCAAACCCATTTCGGAAAGGATGAATCCTTCATGAAAAAATCCGCAAACAAAACCATTATCTCCGGTGTATTGGCAGCAGCAGTTCTCGTCGGCGGGGCAGGTCTGGTACATAATCAGGTTTTTGCTGCCGCCAGCGACACCTCCACCTCCGTTACAGAGAACAGCAATCAGCCCCGCGCAGGCGGACAAAGTCAAGGCCAAGGCGGCTTCCGCGGCGACTTCGGCAAACGCGGCGGCGGCCTGGAAGGCGTTGGCAGAGTTGATCTTCTGAAGCAAACCGCAACCATTCTCGGTGCGGAGGAAACCGCCGTGTCCACCCAACTGGAGCAGGGGCTTACTTGGGTCCAGATTGCCGCAGCAGCCGGCCTGACCGAGGAGGATTATCTGGCTAAGCTGGTTGCCGCTCAAACCGCAGCGATCAGTGAAGCCGTCACCGCCGGCAAGCTGACCCAGGAGCAGGCAGACAAGCTCACAAGCAGCTTGTCCGAGCAATTGAAGAAGCAAATCGAACGCACCAATGTGAAGCAAAAGGATACCGCCGGCACCAATGCTGATGCGAATGGCCAAAAGAACGGAAAAGGCACCCGCGCCGATCATGGCCTTAAAGGCGGCTTTGCCAGCAATGCAGACCTGGCCGCCATTCTTGGCATTACCGAGGAAGAGCTGGGCACCCTTCAGCAGGAGGGCAAATCCCTGGCGGAGATTGCCGAAAGCAAGGGCATCACCTCCGATGAGCTGATCGCCAAAATCAAGGACAGCCTGACCGATGAGCTGAAAACCTTCATCGACCGCAAAGGAAACGAACGCCCTGCAGGGGGCAAAATAAAAGCCCCTGCCGCAGCCCCTGCCACCCAAACCGAAGCCAGCGTGGAGAGTGCATCCTGATCGGTTCCATAGCAAGCAAAAAGCCGGAGCAATCCGGCTTTTTCACGTTTTATTGGGTGCTTCCCTCCGACCCGATCCGGTCCATCATCCCGGCGTACAGCCTTTCAACAGCAGGCTTCGGGGGAAGGCCAAGCTCCGACAGCAGGACATGTTTGAGCTGCTCATATTGGTGCCTCAGGGCCATTCTGTCATTTTTCAAAAAATGGACCTCCAGCATCATCTCATGGGCTTCTTCGTCGATTTCCGATTGGACCAGCAGTTGTCCGGCAGCTTTGGCCGCGGCCTCCTGCTCCCCCTTATCCAGAAAAAACCGGCTTAAGCGGATACAGGACTGGCGGAACAGGCCGAAGCACATCTCCCTGTACGGAGCGCTCCATGGATAATCCAGCCTGGCGAACAGCTCCCCCTGATAAAGGGAGGCCAGCGCCTGGTAATCCCGTGCCGTCTCCTCCGTCAGAGGCGGACGGGTCCGTTCGAACTCCCTGTACAGCCGCAGCGGATTGGCAACATCTCCGAAGCTGGCATGATATTGGCCGGACACATAATGAATCTGGCCGGCGCCTCCGGCGTCCTTCAGCGCTTTTTTCAAATTGTAGAGAGTGGTATGAAGATAAGTGCGGCTCTGCTCCTCATTAAGCTCCGGCCATAAGTCTGCCATCAGCTCCCACTTGGAAACCTGCTGTCCCTCCTTCGCCAGAAAATAAGCCATCATTTCCTTGGTTTTCAGCGTCCGCCATTTCACAGGCTGGCCTGCTGTATCCAGAATGTCAAAGCCGCCGAACAGCACCGCCTTCATGCCTTCCTGGCTGGTAGGCATGGGCAGCGGCGCGGGAGGCTGCCGTCTTTTGTAGAGACGGCTGACCGTTTCGGAGACAGCCTCCGGGGTCAGCGGCTTCAACAGATAATCCAAGGCATTACGCCGGAAGGCGTCAATGGCGTACTGGGCATAGGCGGTAACAAACACAATCTCCACTGCTTCCTGACGCTCGTGAATCCGGCGGGCCAGCTCCAGCCCGTTCATTTGCGGCATATCCACATCCAGAAAGGCTACGTCCGGCCCTGCCTCGTCAAGAGCGGCAAGAGCTTCGGACGGCTTCTTGTAGGCTCCGCTCAACCGGATTCGGCCGTCCCGCTCCAGGAGCAGCCTGAGCAGGTCCAAGGACGGCTGCTCGTCATCCACAATAATGGCCCTCATAGGCCCCTCCTGGCCGCTTCCATAATCAGCCCGGCCGTTTCCTCAATGGCCCGGTTGGTGACATCGATAATGCGGCAGCCCAGAGCCTTCATCAGCTCATCGGCGTGGCGCAGCTCCTCCTGGACCCGCTCCGGCGAGGCGTACCGCGAGCCTCCGGGAAGCCCTACAGCCTTCAGGCGCTCCGTGCGGATATGCTGCATATGCTCCGCATTCATGGTCAGCCCGAAGACTCTGGAGGGATCCGCCCGGAACAGCTCCGAGGGCGGCTTCACCTCGGGAATCACCGGCAGATTGGCAGCCTTGATCCCTTTATGGGCCAGGAAAATGCACAGTGGTGTTTTGGAGGTCCGGGATACCCCCACCAGCACCACATCCGCCAGCAAAAGGCCGGAGGCATCCTTGCCGTCATCGTATTTGACCGCAAATTCCATCGCGTCCACTCTGCGGAAGTAATCGTCATCCAGCTCATGCAGAAGACCAGGCTTCCACTGGGGGGAGTCGTTGAAGGTATCCGCATAGGCCTGCATCATGGGTCCGAGGATATCCACGATCCGGACCTCCAGCCGGATGGATTCCGCCTTGATCATCTCCCGGAGCTCGGGCTGCACCAGCGTATACCCCACAAAGCCGCCCACCGCTGCCGCCTCCTCCATCATCCGGCGGATTTCATCCTCGTGACGGATCTGGCCGAAGCGCTTGATCCTTGCCTCTCCACCCTGAAATTGCCGCAGGGTCGCCTTGGCTACCGCCTCCGCGGTTTCGCCTACGGCATCCGAGCATATGTATATCCACTGCTGCTTGTCTCTCACCCTATTCTCCCCTTCCGATCCGTTCCGCCCAGTCCACCAGAATCCGGGTCATGGTGGAATTGCTGACCCTGCCAATCACTTCAACCTCGTTATTGTCCGGCACCGCCACCACCACAGGCAGACTCTCCACCTCGTGGCGGATCATCTTGCGGGCCGCCTCCAGCGCCGGCTCCTCCGGCCCGACTGTAACCAGATTGGCCTTGCGGGTCATCACCAGACTCACCGGCATAGCCGCGCTTCCCGGGTTGCCTAGCACCACCTTCAGAAGATCCTTGCGGGACACAATCCCCTGAAGCCAATTCTGCTCGTCGGTGACGAAGATACTGCCTGTATTCTCCAAAAACATAGCCACAACCGCATCCTGAACGGTGGAGGCCTCGCGGATGTTCGCGGGCCGGGATTGGATATCCTTCACCTTCAGGTCCAAAAGCATCCTGCGCACCTCGCCCTGGGGCTGAGCGGCGGCGCCCGGGAAGTAGCCCACCTTGGGCTTGGCGTCCAAAAGCCCTAACATAATGAGCACAGCCAAATCCGAGCGGATAGTCGGCCGGCTTAAGCCTAACTGCTCGGCAATCTGCTCTCCGGTGACAGGAGCCGATTTGCGCACCAACGCTAAAATTTCCTTTTGCCGGGATGTCAGTTCGATAGGTCACTCACCTCTCGCAGGTTCCATTACTTCATACTCCATTGATACCATAATTAAAAATAGGTTTCAATATCGCTTGAAAAGTTGATATATAGTATGTCATAATTAAAATATAAGACGTTATAAACATCGGAAAGCCAGACAATTAGACACTCTTATTCGGAGAAAAAGGAGCGGATTGGGTATGGAGAGAGAATTGGCATTGGAAATGGTACGGGTAACGGAGCTTGCGGCTTTGGCCTCCTCCAAGTGGATGGGGCGGGGCTCCAAGACGGAAGCGGACGGAGCGGCTACAGCCGCCATGCGGTCCATGTTCAATTCGGTCTCCATCCAAGGCACCGTGGTTATCGGCGAAGGTGAGATGGATGAGGCCCCCATGCTGTATATTGGCGAAAAAGTCGGAAACCGCCAAGGCCCCGAGGTGGACGTGGCGGTAGACCCGCTGGAAGGAACGGACCTGGCTGCCAAGGGTTTGTCCGGTGCACTGGCTGTTATGGCAGTAGCGCCCAAGGGGCATTTCCTGCATGCGCCGGATATGTATATGGAGAAGCTGGCGGTAGGACCGGAGCTGAAGGGCAAGGTCTCTCTGGCTGACCCGCTGGACGTGACCATTCAGAAGGCCGCCCGGATTCTGCGGAGAGCCGTATCCGATCTGACGGTGTCCATCCTGGAACGGGAGCGCCATGCGGATAAAATCGCCATCCTGCGGGCAATGGGCGTGCGCGTCAAGCTGCTGCCCGGCGGTGATGTGGCAGGTGCCATGGCCCCTGCCTTTGCCGAATCGGGAATTGATATGTACGTAGGCTCCGGCGGTGCGCCGGAGGGGGTTATCGCTGCCGCAGCGTTGAAATGCCTGGAGGGCGATTTCCAGGGCAGGCTGATGCCGGCGGATGAGGCCGAGTTTGACCGCTGCCTCTCCATGGGCATCACCGATCCCCGGAAGATTCTGACCATGGACGATCTGGTGGGCAAGGGCGATGTGCTGTTCGCCGCCACCGGGATCACCCCAGGGGAATTCCTCAAGGGTGTCCGCTTCTTGCCGGGCTACCGGGCAGAGACGGAATCCGTGGTCATGCGGGCCAAAACCGGCACCGTACGGACCATCCTGGCCAACCACTACCTGCCCGGCAAGCCCTTCCTGCAAGCCATGGGCGGCTACTGGGCGGATGAGCCGGAAGCTGCCTCCGGCCTGTAAAAGTCTCTATGCAAACAGCTCCGTGTCCGGTTTGATGCCGGCATGGGGCTGTTTTTTTGCTGCCAGCTTTGGCAGATGTCATAGATACTGCTCCGCTTCGCTGAAGTGTCTGATGATGCCCAATGGACGGCGGTTTTGGGGGTTGTTGTCGGCTGTTTCAGCAAGTTCTTCTTTCGCGGCAAGCCAAATAGCATCCACCCCCGCTCCCATGGCCCCCTCTACATCATCCTTCCAGCTGTCCCCGATGAATACTGCTTCATGGCTTTGCACGCCCAGCCTGTTCAAGCCGCACCGGAAAATTTCCGCTTGTGGTTTGAAATAGCCCGTCCGCTCCGACACCACGATCTGCTCCTCCGGAATAAAACCATCCAGTCCCAGACGTTTGATCTTCTCTGCCGCCAAATCCGCCGGACCATTAGTGATGATGCCCAGCCTGTACCGTTCCGACCACCAGGCCATCTGCCGGATGTCAGCCTCATTGGGACAGATCAGCTGAAGGTTATTTTCGATGAAGAATGTGTTGAAGTCCGAAAACTCCACTTCACTGAGGGCAATCCCGAAATCCGCCAGCGCACTGCCTAGCCTTTTGAACCGGTATTCGTCAAAGCTGATGGCACCTCTGTGTACCAGGCTCCAATGAAAGCTGCTGTAATGGTTGAATGCCGCAACAGCCGAAAGCTGGTCCAATGCTGCTGTCAGCCGGTGCTCTTGAAAGGTTTTCCGGATCGCCAGCTCCCAATTGCCGGAGAAATCGTACAGCGTATCATCCAAATCGAACATAAGGGCCTTGTAGGCAGCCATATGGTATGCTCCTTTTCGTTTTTACCATTGTATCCCAATCGCCCGCCTGTGCCCAGCCCCCAATCTCTCCAGAAAACGGAAAAAACCCGCTGGAGCGGTTGTCCGTTCCGGCGGATTCTATCCAATCTGTATGAAGCACAGCATGCTCCAAGGCCCGCATTTCAATAAGGCCGGGCGCCGCTGTCGGACATGATTTTGTCTGCTGCATTTTTGATCAATGAGCAGCTGACCAGTACCGGTTTGGATTCACACACCAGAACAAGGGTGCTGGAGCGCACATCCCAGGAATAGGAAAACCCTACCTGGATTCCCCCTACCTTTAATGAAAACCGCCCGGACGGGGTGCCGGGAATTGAAGCGCCATATTGCCTGCCCAGGCCTTGCAACGTCTGATACACGGATGGAGTCACATTTCTGTACTTCCAAGCGCCACATGCTGCCATTTTTGCTCACTCCTTGTAAAAGGCTTCTCTTCAAGTGTATGAACTTCAGCTTGGCCATCGTGACACCCA
>JAQSYT010000156.1 GCA_029256065.1 Paenibacillaceae bacterium | reverse complement strand
AGCGGACGTTCATCGGACTGGCATGATCTGCGCAATGATGCCATCGGCGGAACCCTGGCTATGCTGGTGCTGTATATTCCGTTTCTCGCCCGGCTATACGCCCGTTTGCCCCACGGCCGGAAGCAGAAGACCTGATTCCGGCGCAAGGCAATGGCTGCCATACCAATAAATACTAGTGCTTTTTCGGAAGGAAAACCGGCTCCCTGGTCGAATTACAAGAGAGTGGAGGCATGTGTCGCTGCTGCCTTCTCTTTTTTTGGATGAAGGAGCTGGTTGTTTTGCAGAAGGAATGTAAATGTGGTCAAACGATGAATATTTGTCTCCGAAGTGTCATCTATCAGGGCAAGGCAGAGATTGCCCATGTGCCGGTCCTGACATGCGAGTCCTGCAGCCGCAGCGAGGTCTTCGCCGCTGTAAAGCCGGATATGACGAAGCTGATAAGCCAATTGGGCAGCAAACCCGAAAAACAGTATATACGCTTTGAGGAAATAAGCGAAATTTCCCATCTGATGGTGAGGGTAACCGATAAGGAGCACCGCCATGAATCAGTGGGCGTAATACTGGAGGAACGGATTAACGAGCTGCTGGACATGCTCCTTTTGGCCAGATCTCTGCAGGATGATGCATGGATGGGGGATGTGACCGAACGCCTGTCCCAAATTACCCGGTATGCCATGAGTACTTACGAATTGAAGCTTTGACCTATGAACAGGCAAAGCCGGGCTGTACAACATCCATACGTTAGTGTAATGCGAACGAAAGAGAAAGGGAAGAGAAATGCAAAGCATATCTTCATTTTGGCTCCGCCGAATACGAAGCTATCCATAACTTATCCGGCCCCGGCTTGGATCAAGTTATTCTTACTGAGCCGCCTGCAATATAGGTTGGCTTTTTTTCTTTATTTTTGATACTATTGATTGAAAGGAAATCATTTGCAGGCAGGTGAGCGAAATGGCCGATGTGCAGGAATTGACGAAGGTTGAGGAATGGAAGCGGCTGCTGGCGGAATCGGAGTCTACACCGGTTTTGCTTATCAAGCACAGCACCCGCTGCCCCATCAGTGCCGAAGCCCACGATGAGTTTATGAAGCATGCGGTAGTGGAAGCGCTGCCGGGCGTCCGTTATGCCCGTGTACTGGTGGTGGAGCACCGGCCGGTATCCAATGCGGTGGCGGAAGACACCGGTGTGAAGCATGAATCGCCGCAGGTGCTGCTTTTGAAAAACGGAATGTCCGTCTGGAGTATCTCCCACTGGAGGATTACCGCGGCGGCATTGAAGGAGCAAGCTTCCCGGTTAGGATGAATTTACCCGGGTTATAAGAACGATTCTCTTGCCAGCGGGAAGGTTTCCGTTGCAAGGCGAATTATTTTGTCGTATCATATCGTTATTATACGGGAATGAAAATACGTCTATATATTGGAGAGAGATAACGTGACAGTAACTATTTACGATGTTGCCAGAGAAGCCGGAGTATCGATGGCTACCGTATCCCGGGTTGTTAACAACAATCCGAATGTGAAGCCCCAAACCAGAAAAAAGGTGTTCGAGGCCATTGAGCGGCTGGGCTACCGTCCCAATGCCGTTGCCCGGGGCTTGGCCAGCAAGAAGACCACCACAGTGGGCGTTGTCATTCCCGATATCTCCAACGCCATCTTTGCAGAGGTGGCTCGTGGTATTGAAGACATTGCCAATATGTATCACTACAATATTATTCTCTGTAACGCCGACAAGCGCAAGGAGAAGGAGATCCGGGTTATCAACACCCTTCTTGAGAAGCAGGTGGACGGGCTCCTGTTTATGGGCGGTGTTGTGACGGACGAGCATTTGCAAGCCTTCCAGACGTCCACAGTGCCTATTGTGCTGTGCGGTACTACAGTAGAGGGCAACACTATGGCTGCCGTGGATATCGACCACGAGCAGGCCGCAAGCGACGCCGTAAAGCTGCTTCTGGATAAAGGCCACCGCCGGATCGGCATGATCAGCGGAACCCTGCAGGACCCCAACAACGGCTTCTCCCGTTACAACGGGTACAAGCACGCTCTGGAAGAAGCGGGGGTGGCATTTGATGAATCTTTAGTACGGATCGGCAACTACCGGTATGAATCCGGTATTGAAGCCATGAAATATTTCCTGGACTTGCCGGAGCGTCCTTCCGCCATTTTTTCGGCTACCGACGAAATGGCCATTGGCGCCATCCATGCCGCGCAGGATGCGGGGCTTGCTATTCCCGGAGACATCTCCGTCATTAGTGTGGACAACAGCCGGATGGCTTCCATGGTCCGTCCGCTCTTGACCACTGTGGCCCAGCCCATGTATGACATCGGCGCCGTGTCCATGCGTCTGTTGACGAAGCTGATGAACAAGGAAAATGTGGAAAAGGGCAAGATTACCCTGTCGCATGAGGTTATTCAACGCCAATCTGTGGCTGAGGTGTAAGAGGGAAATTAATGGTTTACTCACAGATGCAGCTCCCTCCGGGGAGCTGTTCTTGTATTCGCAGGCCGCTGTCCGGAAACCCGGTGCGGGCTTGAGACGAGAAGGGAGAGAGGCTAGTTATGGGGAATGCGGGACAAGGGGATTATGGGATTATCGGCATTATCGGCGCCATGGACGAGGAGGTCCGGCTCCTTGCCGCCAAGCTGGAGGACAGGGAGGAGATCCGGCTGGCGGGAATCAGCTTCGTTAAGGGAACAATTGCCGGACGCCGGGTGGTCATATGCAAATCCGGCGTTGGCAAGGTGAACGCGGCGGTGACTGCACAGCTTCTGGTTACGGCCTGTGAAGCGGAAACAATTCTGTTCACCGGGGTGGCGGGAGCATTGGATCCGGAGCTGGAGGTAGGAGATCTGGTGGTGTCCCTGGATTGCCTCCAGCATGACATGGACGCCAGTGCCTTGGGCTTTCCCCGGGGCGTCATCCCCTTCCAGGAGCAATCCGTGTATGCCGCCGATCCGGAGCTTGTCCGGCTGGCTGTGTCATCCGGCGAGGAGCTGCTCCCGGGACGGGTGAGAACCGGGAGAGTGCTATCAGGTGACCGGTTTATCGCCGACAAGGAGGAGGTTGCCGCGCTGAGACGGGATTTCGGAGGAAGCTGCACGGAGATGGAGGGGGCGGCGGTAGCCCAGGTCTGCGGCATGAACGGCATCCCCTTCGTCATCATCCGATCCATGTCAGACAAGGCGGACGGCTCAGCGTCGGTCAGCTTCGCGGAGTTTACGGCGTTGGCTGCGCGGCGCTCCTGCGAGCTGGTGGAGCATATGCTGGGCAAGCTGTAGGTGTAGGGCAGGAATTGCGCACGTTTGAGCATGCTTCTGTGTGTGCTGTGCGAACTGGCCGGATAGGGAGTTGGAAGCACGCGGTGCAGCAGCAGATTGGGGCGATAACGGGGGGGGGGGCTATCCTGCAAAAGTGCAGTTATTTCCGCGTGTATGCTGCAAAAAGAAGGGTTATTCTGCAAAAGTGCAGCTAATGGAGGCGGGAAGGCGGCTTTGGGCCGGTTGGCAGCCTAATTAACTGCACTTTTGCATTTGCGGCCGCCCATGAACCCGTTTGCGCAGAAAGTAACTGCACTTTTGCAGGAAGGGGCCCTTGCAGTAGGCGGAAGGAGCAAGACAGAAGGCGCGGTGCAAGGAGTGTGGCGTAGAAGGCGCAAGGCGGAAGCCACACGGCGCCAAAAAACCGCTCTGCAGAGCCCGCCGCCACTTCCTCATGCGATGAAAAACAGGCTGGAATTCGGTGATCCCGAATTCCGGCCTGTTGCTGCGCCGCCCAACATGGGCGCGTTATCTAGAGATGTGGAGAGCGCGGGCTGGCTTACCGCCTCCTGCCGTTGGATTGCCATTCCTGCAGCGGCTACTGCTGCTTGGTGTAATGCACGGCGCCGGTCAACGGGGATTCACCCAGCTCATTGACAGCGGAGATCTTGTAATACCCGTCGTCGGTGGCGGCGAAGTAGATGAACTCCGTACCCTTGGAGGTGCCGATTACTTTGTAGGCGCCGCTCTCCGTATCACTGTAATACACATTGTACTCATTAACAGTCTCGGCCTTTGGATTGGCCGACCAAGTCAGCTGCAGAGAGACACCCTTGCTTTTTGCCTTCAAGCCCTGCGGCTCTGAGGGCCCGTTTTGCGGAGCCGCCGGCGTAGGTGTTGGTTTGCCTGCCGTGGCACTGCCTCCCGGGGATGGACCTCTGCCCGGTGTGCTGCTTCCAGTGGGGCTGCCTGAGGGCAGGAGGCCGCCAGGACCGGTCTGGTTGGTCTGGCTATGGTCATGACCGTCGGCAGACACCGGCTTGGAGGCTACGCTTTCCCGTCCCGCTACATCCACTGCGCTGACATAGTAGCCGTAGGCTGCACCGCCTGGAGCTGTGTCGGTGAATACCGGTTCGGCCGGGTTTGTCATCAATACCTGAGGAGTGCCGGCCCGCACGAAGGTAAGACCGTCTGTGGTCCGGTAAAGCCGGTAGCCCACAATATCCGGAGCGGTGATGGGTACAAAGGCAATCCGGTTCACATCCCCGTTGCGCGTTACCGTGATTCCTCCCGGCTGTCCCGGGATGATCCCGTCATCTGTCCGCGGGTCTGTTTCGGAGGGAGCATCAGCACTGGCGTCCTGGGGAACAAACTGTTCCAGCGGCTTCCGGTTGTCCTCAGGCAGCTTCTCCATGGCCTCTTTAATCTCGCTCAAGATCTTGCTGACCGATTTCTCCCTGCGGATCACCACCTGCTCACTGAGGAAGTCATCCGGTGTTCCCGGTTGGGGAATATAGTTAACGCCATTGAAGGTGATATACTTCATCTTCACCATAACGTCATCTTCCTGCGTGGGCACATATTTCTTGTTGAACAGATCAGTGGTGGATTTGCCAGCGGCAGAGGTAAGCTCATTAGGCAGCTTGCCGGAGACACTGGAAACCGTCATTTGCACAATATCCGCAGGTTTGGTGAAGGCCTTGGTGGGGAATAGCTCAGGGCGTTTCTCCACCGCCTCATTCATTACCTGCGCCCAAATATTCAAGGCCCGCTTGGTGCCGCTTCCCTTGATCAGCTTATTGACGGGCTGGTCGTACCCCGCCCATACCCCCAGGGTGATATCAGGGGTGAAGCCCATAAACCAGGCATCGGCGTCATCCTGGGTAGAGCCTGTTTTGCCGGAGACCGCCATATTTTTGTAATACTTGAAGTTGTTCCTGATTTCCGGAGCCGTACCGGCAGTAATAACAGTCCGCAGCATATCGGTCATGAGGTATGCGGTCTGCTCGGAATAAACCCGGGACGGCTTCCGCTCATGCTGGTACACCACCTTGCCGGCGCTGTCCACAATTTTGTCGATCAGAAAGGCGTCGTAGAAGACCCCCTGATTGGGGATGGTGGTATATGCATTGGTCATTTCCTCCACGTTGACGCCCTTGTACAGACCGCCGATAACCCCAGTCTGGGCCACAGCATCCTCCTTGGTAATGGAGGTAATGCCCATCCTGGCCGCGTAGTCCCAGGCCTCCTTAATGCCCACCTGATACAAGAACAGCTTCAAGGCAGGGATGTTGTAGGATTGGTTCAGCGCCTCGCGTGCGGTCACCAGTCCCTGGAACTTGTTGTTCCAGTTCATGGGGATGTGGACGCCCTTCTGGCCGTCTGGCAGGATAATCGGAGCGTCATCAATGACGGTGGCCGGCTGGATGGCGCCTTTTTCCAATGCGGGAATGTATGCCGCAATGGGCTTCATGGTGGAGCCGGGCTGCCGGTAGGCCTGAGTCACATGGTTCAGCTGCTCGGTATAAAAGTCGCGGCCCTCCATCATCCCGAGAATTGCGCCGCTTTTGTTGTCAATCATAACAGCGCCGATTTGCTCGATGCCATCCTTTTCCTTCTGGACGTTTTTGAGGTTTGCCGTAAAATTCTTCGGATTCTGGGCAATGGATTGCATGGAATCGTAGATGGTTTTGTCGATGGTGGTATAGATATGATAGCCACCCCGCAAAAGCTGGTTCAGGGCATCCTTCTTGGCTTCGGTGAAGGCTGCTTTTTTACTGTCCGTATCCAGCTTCAGATCCGGATATTGGGCATTGACCATGGCTTCAGCCGCCTTGCGCTCCACCTCCATCATCAGGTACGGATAGGTGGTGTAGGCCTTTTGGGTGGTTTTGGCCAGCGACCCCTTCAGGTCAAAGGCCAAGGCCTCATCATATTGCTGCTGGGTGATCTTGCTCTCCTCCAGCATACGGCGCAGCACCAGCTGCTGGCGCTTCACCGCCCGGTTGAAGGCGGCGGAGTCGAATTCCCCCTTGCCCGAGAAGGCGGAATAATCGCTGGGCAGCTGGGGAAGCCCGGCCAGATAGGCGCTTTGGGCGATGTTCAGCTCATTCAGGTTTTCCTTGTCAAACAAACCCTTGGAGGCAGCCTTAATCCCGTACACGGTGTAGCCGTTAGAGCCGTTGCCGTACGGGATTTTGTTCAGATAGGCCATCAGGATTTCGTCCTTGGTGAGAATCCTCTCCATCCGGACAGCCAGGAAAATCTCCTTGAACTTCCGGGTGATGTCCCGGTCCAGGGTAAGGAATACCCGTCTGGCCACCTGCTGGGTGATGGTGCTTCCGCCGGTTTGGACCTCTTCATTCAGCAGCTTCTCCTTCACTACACGGACCAGAGCGTTTACGTCCACGCCGATGTGCTCGTTAAAGGAATTGTCCTCGATGGCAAGGGTAGCGTCAATGATTTGCGGGGGAATGTCCGCCATAGTAGCCATGCGCCGGTCCTCCTCGGTCCGCAGCTGGCCGATAGGAGTCTGTTCATTAAAGTAGACAAACCCGGTCATAATGTTCTGTTCAATCTGCTCCCGCATGAATGCTTCGCTGCGGATAGGCTCTTCCTTCAGTACGGAGGCCAAATAGCCGAATGCGGCTCCGCCAGCGGCAAAGCAGGCAATGATGATGCTGATAATCGTCCATTTCACTGTCATAAATAAGGCCAGCCCGGTTCTGCGGACCGCTCGTTTCCGGAAAAATGCGCCGATGCGCTTCCAGATGGATGTGTTGGTTTGGGACATTCAATTTCCTCCTGTACGTCCGACCCTTAAAGATGGCCATGCGGCAGTATGTATGAATTGGGGTTTCTTCGGACTGTATCCATTATACCGGGCCTGATTGACTTTTCCAAGCTGAGTATGGTATAAAAGGAAAAATGCGGCGTGAATCTGCGCCTCCATATGTGAAAAAGCGTTGAAGGACAAGGCATGATGAATGCCCCAGTAGGCTGGCGCGCATGTAAATTCAGAGAGCCGGCGGTTGGTGCGAGCCGGTACATGGCGGCAGATTCCGAACTACATTGTCCTGAGCTTGGAGCAGCTTTTTTGACGGATGGTGCACCGCTTGCGCGCCGCCAGAGCTTCTCTCACGGGTTCTCCCGTTATCTGTAATGAGCGAAAGTGCCGGTTTGCGGTGCTTTAATCAGGGTGGTACCGCGGGTTTAACCTTCTCGTCCCTTTTTTTGGGGATGGGGAGGTTTTTTTGTTTGCAGTTTTTTGCGTAAATGAAGAGGGGGAGCAAATATGGCGGAATGGAATGAACTGACAATCGGGCAACAGCAGGAGGTGGAGCGGCAATGGGCTATTCTCCGGGAGGGCGCCAGCGAGATCGTGCCTGAGGAAGCGCTCAAGAAGAAGATCACCGATTCTGTTGCGGAAGGCAGGCCCTTGAAAATCAAGTTTGGGATGGACCCGTCCGCACCGGATAGTCATGTGGGCCATACGGTACCGCTGCAGAAGCTCCGCCAGTTTCAGGAATGCGGCCATCGGGTGCAGTTGGTGATCGGTGATTTTACCGGCCGGATCGGGGATCCCACTGGAAAGTCGGAAACCCGCAAGCAGCTGTCCGAGGAGGATGTGAACCGGAATGCGGAAACCTACCGCAAGCAGATTTACAAGATTCTCGATCCTGTGTTAACAGAGCTTTACTTCAACTCAAGCTGGCTTGCTCCGCTGACCTTTGCCGATGTGGTGGGACTGGCGGCCAAAACCACAGTAGCCCGGATGCTGGAGCGGGATGATTTTCAGAAGCGCTATACGGGGGGGCAGGCGATCCATATCCACGAATTCTTTTACCCGCTTATGCAGGGGTATGACTCGGTTGCGCTGCATACGGATGTGGAGCTGGGGGGAACAGACCAAACCTTCAATCTGCTGATGGGCAGGGCCCTGCAAAAGGAGTATGGGATGCCTTCACAGGTGGCGATGACCATGCCGCTTCTGGAGGGGCTGGACGGCGTCAACAAAATGAGCAAAAGCCTGGGCAACTACATTGGCATTGATGAAGAGCCCAGGGAAATATTCGGCAAGGCTATGTCTATTACCGATGAGCTGATGCTGAAATTTTTCAGGCTGGCAACGGATATTTCTCTGGAGGAGCTGGAGGGCCTGACTGCCGGACTCCGTGAAGAACGGATCCACCCCAGGGATGCTAAAATGAGCTTGGCTTACACCCTAGTAAGGATGTATCACGGAGTTGAAGCGGCGGAGGAGGCAAAACGCCATTTTATTACCGTCTTCCAGAAACGGGCACTGCCTGAGGATATTCCGGATGCGCTCCTTCAACGCAGCGAGCTTGGAGATAATGGGGCTATCCGGGTTGTCCGGCTGCTGATGGCCCTGGGGCTGTCCCCCTCCAACGGGGAAGCCCGGCGCAGCATTCAAGGAGGGGCTGTGAGGCTGAACGAGGTGAAGGTGGAGGACCTTTTGGCGGAGGTGGCTCCTGTGGACGGGGATGTGATTCAGGTAGGCAAACGCAGCTTTGCGCGGATCAGGTTGATATAGGTTTAAGCTATATCCAATCATAATTTTTAAGTGTTACGCTATATGGTCTCCCATGTGCCACAATAAGAGAAACCTTCATGAAGGATCTTATGGTGCAAAGGAGAATTCAATATGACAGCAGCATTCGGAGAAGCAACACCAAGAACAACCGCCCCTTACCGCTATGATGTGGTCGGCAGCTTCCTGCGCACGGCCGCTCTGAAAGAAGCAAGAGAGCAATTCGCCGCCGGGACGATCAGCCGCAATGCATTGACGAAGGTGGAGGATGAGGAAATCCGCCAACTGGTCAAGAAGCAGAAGGAGCTGGGCTTAAAGGCAGTCACCGACGGGGAATTCCGCCGCAGTTACTGGCATCTGGATTTCTTCTGGGGCTTCGACGGTGTGGAGCATGTGATGATGGACCAGGGCTACATGTTCCACGGTGTGGAAACCCGCGCAGACTCAGCAAGGCTGTCGGGCAAAATCCGCTTTTCCGGCCATCCTTTCCTGGAGCATTACCGCTTCTTGAAGGAAGCAGCAGGCCAAGATGCGGCTGCAAGACAGACCATTCCGGCTCCGGCCCAATTTTTTGCGGAATTGGTGCGGGGTATTAATGAAGACAGCGTGAAGGCCATCTACCCGGACCGGGAGGAGCTGTACAAGGATATTGCCGCCGCCTATCAGCAAGCCATTCTGGCCTTCTATGAGCTGGGCTGCCGCAACATCCAATTGGATGACTGCACCTGGGGCATGCTGTGCGATACCAATTTCTGGTCTGCCATGGCAGGTCAGGGCTACGATATTGAGCAGCTGAAGGAGCTGTACCTGCGCTTGAACAATGAAGCCATTGCCGGGCTGCCTGCGGACCTGACAGTGACAACCCATGTATGCCGTGGCAATTACCACTCCACCTGGGCGGCCTCCGGCGGTTACGACAATGTGGCCCCCGCACTGTTCGGCGGTGAGAATGTGTCTGCCTACTACCTGGAGTACGACACGGAACGGTCGGGGGACTTCCAGCCCCTGAAGCAGGTGCCGGACAACAAGCTGGTGGTGCTGGGATTGGTTTCATCCAAAACAGGCGAGCTGGAGGATAAGGAGCAGATTAAAGCGCGGATTAAGGAGGCGGCCCAATATGTGCATGCTGACCATCTGTGCCTGAGCCCGCAATGCGGCTTTGCTTCTACCGAAGAGGGCAATATCCTCACGGAAGAGGAGCAATGGAACAAGCTCAAGCTGATTAAGGAAATTGCCGACGAGGTGTGGGGCGGATAAAAAGGAGCCGTTGGGCGGGATGGAAGTCTCCCGTGCCAGCGGTTTTTTTGTGCGTTAATCCGGCCCTAATTGCCATGCTTTTGGCAGCTTCTTTGCCCGGAAGAAGGATTTTCCAACCGGTGCGGCGAATGGATGATTATGGTTCTCATTATTACAAAACATTAGGGGCTGTCTTAGAGCCCCGAGGATACGGAGAATGAGATGAAGGATTCATTTATTACGGTTTTTGATTTTGAGACGTCGGGTCTGAATGCGGAGAAGGATAAGGTGATTGAAATTGCCGCTATCCGGTGCAAGGGCAGCAAGGTGGTCAGTGAATTTTCCACCTTGATCCGGTTTGACGGAATGCTGCCGCCCAAGATAACAGAGATTACAGGACTTGAGGACGCGGATCTGGCGGATGGCATGGAGGAGGATACCGCGTTCCGGATATTGAACCGGCTGCTGAAGGACAGCATCCTGGTGGCCCACAATGCGGCGTTTGACCTGGCTTTTCTGCATAATGCGCTGATGCGGCTGGCGAAGCGCAGCTTCGACAATCCCTTCGTGGACACGCTGACCATCAGCAGGGACCTGCTGTATTATCCGTATACGCTTCAGGAGGCCTGCAATCAATATGCCATTACCCTGGAGGGCGCCCACCGCGCCATGAATGACGTTTACGGCTGCTGGGAGCTGTTCCAGCGCTTCTCGCAAGAGGTGGATATCGGAACCTACGTCAATAAGCTGTCTTACTTAAAAAAATATGGTCCGCCCAAATGGACACCGCCACATGCTTCCCTGTACCCCACTGAGAACCGGTACGACCCCAAGCAGCCATGGCGTGGAAATTAAGGTACGCAAAAACGCGAGGCTCCGGAGAGCCCCGCATTTTTGTATACCACGCGCCGCGGGCGCATGATAAGAATTAACGGCTGTAGAACTCGACGATTTGCTTTTCGTCGATGTCTTGGGACAGCTCGGCACGTTCCGGGAAACGTACGAAGCGGCCTTCCATAGCGGATTCATTGAATTCCACATAGGTCGGAATGTGTGCGCGGCCGGCAAGAGCTTCCTTGATTACGGTCAGGTTGCGGCTTTTTTCGCGCAGCCCGATCACGTCGCCTGTTTGAACCAGGTAGGAAGGGATGTTTACTTTCTTGCCATTTACAGTAACGTGTCCGTGGGCAACCAATTGACGTGCGCCTGCACGGCTGTTGGACAAGCCCATGCGGTAAACCAGGTTGTCCAGACGGCTTTCCAAGAGGAACATGAAGTTTTCGCCGTGGATACCCTTGATCTTGGCGGACTTATTAAACAGGTTGCGGAATTGCTTTTCGTTCAA
>JAQSYT010000155.1 GCA_029256065.1 Paenibacillaceae bacterium | reverse complement strand
CTTCCATTGTTGAAGGTATGGTATTGGAAAGAATGGTTGCTGACCGGTCCGGCAACGGATTAACATAGAGGTTGTTCCGATAATACCATTCAGACCAATCGTGTCCATCCCTGACACGGACTGCAAAATCCCATTCTCCAAACGTACTAAGTGTTAACACATGGGAATTGACAGTCGAATTCACTTCACCTGAATTGTAAGCCCAGGTTGCCCAATTATCTTGAGAACCGACAATCTGATATTGTGTCTGGGGCTGACTGTCCGTATCATAATAATTCCAGGAAAATTGAAGACTGTTGTCATTTATTTGCTGGCCGTCAATAAAGGACAAATTGGTTAATTGAGGAATAAGATTCACCCTGAAATATAGTGGAATTGAGAAAGGGGACTCGAAGTTGTATTGATCTTTCGTACGAACCCTCCAGTAATATCCATTTCCAGATTGCAACACATTGGCAGGAACGGTGTAGCTTGTTGTGCTGCTGTTGACCCAAGAGGAATCGTGAATGAGCGTGTTGCTCATATTAAAAATTTGAATATTAAACTGTGATTGCAGTGTAGAGTCGGGGTCTGAAAATACCCAATTTAAAACCGGTGTTTTAGTGGTAAACAGTGACGGAGAGCTTGCATTGGAAGAACCGGGATTTAACCCATAAGGCTGATTTGGAGAAGCATTATATGTTACTACCAACTGCGGCCTTAAACTCGGGTCACTATAACCCGGTCCCTTTATATTCATAATATAGGTATGATTTTCTACTCCTTGCGGAATAAGAAGTATACCTTTACTCCCATCAATAAGCTGATCTTTAAATATATTAGTGATATCGATAGCTAACCATTGATTTTGAGCAACTGGAATAGTAGAGGAAACCTTATTTTGGGCAGTAGCTGAATAATCGAGGCTTCCATATGACAGTAGTCTAAAGATATTTATATTAAAAGGGGTTGTATTATTCGTGTAGTGCATCTTCAATTCAGCGCTAACTATGGAGGAACCCGACGGAATGGATAAAAGATCATATTTCAATGCAGCTGATTCTCTCGAGCTGTCGGATTCATTATAAGTAAACCCTACATTAAAAGTGGAACAGGAATAGGCAGAAGAACAATTGTTCCAGTCTCTCAGCCACGTTCCATATTGTTCTGAGTAATATATGTACCCAAAACTCATCCCACCGGTAGATATAGAAGGATCAATGACAATCGGGTATACTAAATCTTCTGTTTGAATGTAATAATCCAGAAACACCCGGTCTCCTTCTACTCTTCTTTCCTGAAACACATTCCGCCTTTGACCCAACGCATCCTCGAGCCAGGCATCCTCCAACTGAAGTGCTTTCAACGGGCTATTAATATCACCCCCGATGAGTTCAAAACTAAAATGGTTGGGGGCTTCCGGGTTATTGAGAATTATGGTTTCCTTAGTTCCATCAGACTGCGCCTCCAGTCTGACATCCGTATATTCCCATGCATTCTGATAAAAAATCGTATTGTGGTCCTCTTGAATTCCAAGAATGTGATTTGAATTCATTGGAATAATTGTGAGTCTTTCATCTTCCTTACCTACGGTATAACCGCTGTTAAAGTGCTTATGTATTCGTGCATAATATGGGACCTTAACCGGGAAGAAGGTTTGGGTATCCAAACCCACTCTCGCTTGCTTATTTTTGGTTTGAAATTCTTTTGACACAGTCCCCAGATTACGGCTCTGATCATCCAGCAAGCTTACATCAATATCCTCCCACTCCCCTTCCTGATCTTCGTAATGCTGACTATAGCCGGCAATGACTGCCCGGTAACTCCCGTCACTCATCAAATAGTGCTTGCTGTATTGCGTCCGTTTTGAAATAATTTCTTTAACAATTTCAGGTTCTTTTTTCTCCGTTGCTTCCGCACTGGAATAATTGATATTTGCAGTAAAGCATAAGGCTATAGCCCAAACTAAAATGTAAACCAATTTTTTCCTCTTCTTCATTTCATATACCCCTCCATTTTTTAACCGAGAAAACCTATTTTTACAGTAACCTTTCCGAATTGTACCAGAAGAAAAGAAAGGTTGTACACATAAAATTCCATCCTTGATAACATATTTCCTCCCCCTCTCAATCTCCACCCAAAAAGCCCCATTCCCGCGAATGGAGCCCGGTGCAGCTTATATCAATTCGCCTTCTGCTTGAGCTCCGACAAAAGCTCCGTTACCATGGCGCCCAGCCGGAGGCTCATTTCCGCCCGCAAGGCCTCCCGCATGATCCCGAACCGGTCCTCGTAGCCCCGGCAGACGAAGCGGAAGTAGAGCACATTGTCTGCCTGCTCATCGTTTGTCAGCTTGATGCTCCGCTTCTTCATCTCCCGCTGCAGGGCGTACAGGTCTGTGCTGATCCGGTTCAGCACCAGCTGGGTGACGGCGGTGTACAGCTTCTTCAGCAGATGGGAGGACAGGCCGATTTCCTCCAGGCTGCGCTCCACCATGATCTGCATGTTCCGCAGCACCACCGAATCCCGCACCAACGTGAATTCCTCCGCAGTGGGGCGGGTTCCCGGCGGCTCGTGGCGCCGGTCATACTGCTCTTGATGCTCCGTTAGCAGCATCTTCGAATTCCACCTTTCGTTTCCGTCCAGCCGGCTCATCGGTAATGACCCCCGATCTGCTCCGCCCGCTCCCGGGCTACACCGCTGTCCAGGAAGGAGGAGGCGCGCACAATGGCGGCGCTGCCGTACTGGTCCTTGATGTGGTCCAGGGTCCGCTCCAGCCGGTACATGCGGGTGCGGTCGGCGAATAGAGTCAATTGATCCGCAGCATCGGGAGCCAGATCTGTCAGCATCACCATAAGCCTCGTCACCGGCAATCCGCCCCAATGCCGGCGGAACAGCGCCAGCACCGCCTCCACCGTCTCATGGGTCAGGGAGGTGGGCTGGGGCAGGGTCATCTGGCGGTTGAATCCGCCGCTTCGCTCGCCGTCCGTTTCCACCGCACCCACGGCGATTACCCGACCCATCTGCCCATGCCGCCGGGCTCTGCGGCAGACCTCCACGGCCAGCTCCAGAAGCACCACCTCAATATCCTCCTGCTTCCGGTACAGACTGGCCCGCAGCGCCTTGCCGTGGCTGATGGCCTTCAGCGGCTTGCGGATGCTGGATACCACAGGACTGGGATCGATGCCTCTGGCCGTCTGCCAATAATACTCCGCCTGGATGTCGCTTTGTTTGCCCATCTCACTCCGCAGCCGCCGCTTGAAGTCACCCAGCTCCAGACGGGCGATATCTCCGATCAAAGGAAGACCCATCCGCATAAAATGCCGGGTCATCCGGGAGGCGGTCATAAACATATGATGGACCGGCAGGGGCCACAGCGTCTCCTCCAGATTGGCGGCATCCAGCCGGAACATTCCTTCTTCATTCCGCTTGGCAAAGTTGTCCGTGGCCATCTTGGCCAGGATCTTGGTGGAGCCGATTCCCACCCGGCACCACACGCCTGTGGACAGCTCGATGCGGGTCTGGATCTCCCGGGCCAAGGACTCGGCGGAGCCAAATAACGCCAATGACCCCGTCACATCCAGAAACTGCTCGTCGATGGAATACGGCTCCACCTGGTCCGTATAACATTCGAAAATTCCGGTGAGCAAGAGGGAAACCTGGATGTACCGGTGCATCCGGGGACGGATCACCACCAGCTCAGGACATTTGCCCCGGGCTTGGTTAATCCGCTCTGCCGTGGTCACCCCCTTCTTCTTGGCGATGGGGCAGGCGGCGAGAATAATCCCTGACGGGCGGTCCGGGTCGCCGATGGCAACAGGCTGACCGGCAAGCTCCGGCCTCCCGGCCTTCTCCACGCTGGCATAGAACGATTGGGCGTCAATCAGGAATATGGTGCGGTCTCCGGCTGCTTTTTGCACAATGATGTTCGCCTCCACAATTTCCGCAACGCGGCTTATTTTCGGATAGAGAATATATGTTCTTATTATATACACGAACGTATATTCCTGTGCAAGAGGAAAATACAGCCATAAAAAAAATAAGCAGCCCGCAACAGGCTGCTTCTGTCTTATCTATTCAAGATTCCCCGCTCCAGCGCCGAAGCGACTGCCTGGGAGCGGGAATCCACCCCCAGCTTATTGTAAATGCTGGTCAAATGTGCCTTTACCGTTCTCTCCGCTATCCCCAGGTCATAGGCGATTTCCTTGCTTTTGAACCCGCGGGCTACACACTGGAGGATGTAGGCCTCCCGCTCGCTGAGCAGACCCGCTCCTGCGGCGGCCGGCTTGGCGGACTGCTGCGCCTTGGCATTCATCACACGCTCCATAATGTCCGCCGACAGCAGCGTTTCCCCACGCACCGCCGATTCGATATTCCGGAACAGATTCTCCCGGTTCGTATCCTTGAGCAGGTACCCTTTTGCCCCAAGCGCCAGTCCTTGGATCATCAGCTCATCTTCGTTGTAGGTGGTCAGAATAATGACAGGCGTAGGATTATTCCTGCGCTTCAGCTCCTCCATAGCCTGCAGGCCGGTCATCACCGGCATGTTCAAATCCATCAGGATCACATCAGGCTTGACGGTATCCGCCAAGTCCAAGGCCTCCTGGCCATTTTCCGCCTCGCCCACAATCTGGAATTGCTCGCCGGTTTCGAGAATCAGCTTCAGGCCTTCCCTGACTACATAATGGTCATCCACAATCATAATGTTATATAGGCTCATGGTTTCTCACTTTCATCCAATGGTATGGTTACCGTCATCGCCGTTCCCTTCCCGGTGCTGGACACGGTCATGTCCCCGCCCATCAGCCTGGCCCGCTCCTGGATGCCCAGAAGGCCGTAATGCCCGGCATCCTTGCCGATATCCGCCGGATTGAAGCCTCTGCCGTTGTCGGTCATTTCGATCTGCAAAGAGCCGTTCCCGTCGGTTAGCACAAGCTGGACCCTGCTGGCTCTGGCATGTCTGGCAATGTTGGTGAAGCCCTCCTTCACAATATGCAGGCTATGCTCCATCACAAGTCTGGACAACCGCCGGTTCAGCTTCAGGCGCACGTCCACGGCAATTCCCGTTGCCTCCCCAAAATGCCGCACTTCCTCCGCAACGGCCTCCTTAAAATCCAGATCGGACGCGGATTTGAGCCGCAAATCATCAATCGCCCTCCGCGCTTCGGCCAAGGTTCTGCGGGCCTGCTGCATGGACTGCCGGACAATACCCTGAGCCCGCTCCCCGTTCCCCTGGGTCATATGCGCATCCGCAGCCTCCAGCTGCATAATCAGTCCCGCCACACCCTGTGCCAGGGTGTCATGCAAATCCCTGGCCATCCGCTGGCGCTCATTAGACAGGGTAAGCTCCTCCACCTTCTGATGGGCCTCCTGCAGCTCATGCAAAAAGCTCTGAATCCGCAGCCGCTCCTGAACCTGGCGGAAGAACAGCATCCCGTAAGCAATGACAATGATCAGCATCAGTGTAAAAAGCGGCAAAAACACGATCAGCTCACCTGTATCATGGATGGTCAGCGCAGAATCAAAAAAAATGACGAGGCTGATCACCGAAACGAACAGAATCCGCTTGATCCGGAAGGAAAAGCCCAAACTCTGGGCAATCAAAACAGGAAGCAGCCCGATGAGCACCACCTGGTAGCCTCCCGGCATGAGAATGGCGCACAGATAAATCAGCACACCCTGTATGGAAAAATAAAGCCAATATTGCTTCGCGGTCACGCGGTAGAGATTCCAATGCAGCAGAACATGGACAGTAAATAATCCTGTAAATACACAACTCTGCAGAATGAGCGGTTCATGCAAAAATTGCAGGATAACCGTCCCCACATACACCATGGACACCCAGATTAATATCGGCAGCCTGGTGGCGAACAACTCATTAATGGTTTCAAGCCCTGATGTTTTTTTATCCAAGGGTCGTCCCTCCTCCTCCCATTATAAGGCCCCTGCCCTCATAGGAAAATATGCAAAGCCTTCATGTCCAAGCAGGAGGAACGCGGTTCCACGAAAACAGCCGCTCCCCTTAAAGAGCGGCTGTTCTTGGTTGCTGTGATCCGTCTGCGGCCCGGTTTAATAAGCCGTCCAGCCTCCGTCTGCGGCGATAATGGCACCGTTGACAAATCTGGAATCCTCCGAGGCCAGAAACAGGGCGACGGTGGCAATATCCAACGGATCCGTCGGGTCGGACCGCTGGGTGCCGTAGCTCTCCTGGAAAACCTGCATGCCAGCCATATCCGGATTGGTGATGGCAATATTGGTTTTTACTGCCCCGGGGGCAATGGCATTGCAGCGGATGCCGGACTTGGCATACATGAACCCGACGTTTTTGGTCAGTCCCGCCAGGCCGTGTTTGGAGGAGGTATATGCCACTCCGCCCTTGCCTCCGGTTATGCTTGCTGCGGAGCCGACATTAATGATAACGCCGCTTTTTTGGGCCAGCATGAGTGGAATGGCTTTTCGGATGGCGCGCATAGGCCCGGTCAGATTAACGGCCAGCACCTTCTCCCAGAGCTCGTCCTCAATCGACTCAATCAGCCGGAAGCCGTCCATAATCCCCGCATTGTTGACGAGAATATCCACTCCCCCGAAGGTATTCACCGCCGTGTCGATCATCCGCCCGATATCCTCTTCCTTGGTGACATCCGCTACAGCTCCCGCTGCGGTACCACCGGCACTGCGGATTTCGTCCACAACGGCAGAGACCTTCTCCCCGTTCAAATCCGCCACGACAACCTTGGCGCCCTCCGCTGCAAACAGCTCCGTAATAGCCTTGCCCATACCTGATGCGGCACCTGTGATCACCGCTGTTTTATGTTCCAATTTCATTGTATGATCCCTCCTGATTCCTTGAATTTGAAGCCGCTCCTTCCAGGCCTTCCACTCTTAACCTACCCCAATTATTGTCTTTTGATAGCAGGGATTCCGATGCTCTCCTTTTTCCCGGGACGGCTCTCTTTGTGGAAATCCTCCCCCTCCACATCAATCCTCGGCAGCAGCCGGTTCAGCCATTGGGGCATATACCATGCCGATTTGCCCATAAGAGCCATCGCCGCAGGCACAATAGTCAGCCGTACAATCAGGGCATCGAAGAGCACTCCGAAGGCTAGCGCCAGTCCCATTGATTTAACGATAGTATCCTCGTCGAAAATAAAGCTGGCGAACACGGAGATCATGATCAGCCCCGCCGCCAGGACGATGCTTCCGCTGGTTTTCATCCCGTGCCAGATAGCGCCGCGGGGGCTGCCGCCCTGTGCGTATTTCTCCCGCATGCCGCTGACCAGAAACACTTCATAGTCCATAGCCAGACCAAACAGGATGCCCGCCACCAGAACAGGCAGGAAGTTCAACACCGGCGCAGGATCGGATATTCCGAAAAAACCGGCCATATGGCCATCCTGAACCACAAACACCACAAAACCAAGGGTTGCGGTCAGGGTAAGCAGATAGCCCAATACCGCTTTGATGGGAATCAGAATAGAGCGGAATACCATGGTCAGCAGGATAAAGGCCAGCCCAACAATAAAAATCGCGAACTTGGGCAGGGCGCTGTTCAGCATATCGGAAATATCAATATTGACCGCTGTTGAGCCGGTGACCATCAGCTCTACGTTCGTTTGTGCCTGGATGCTCTCCGCCTGCATGCGGATGAGCTTCACCAAATCGGCGGTTTTCACATCCTGCGGCCCGGTTCCCGGCATCACAGTAAGAAGTGCGGTATCTCCCGCCGGATTCATCTGCGGGGGTGTGACAGCAGCCACATTGGGCAGCCTGGACAGATTTTTGGTCGCCTCCGTGATGGCTGCAGCGGCGTTGTCCTTGTCTCCGGCTTTGGCTACCACCACAAGCGGGCCGTTCATTCCGGGGCCGAAGCCCTCGGACAAGAGATCATAGCCCCGCCGCTCGGTGGTATCCGCTGATTTGGTTCCATTGTCGGGCAGCCCCAGATGCATATGTGCGGCAGGCAGGCTGATCACACCCAACAGCATAATACCGGCCACAAGAACAGGCAGCGGATATTTGGTGACGAACCGCCCCCATGCATTGGATTCCTTGCTCCGTTTTGCCTGCAGGCTGGTTACCGGCTGAGGCTTCTTCGGCTGGAACAGCTTACCGGCGAAGCCCAGCAAGGCAGGCAGGGAAATAAGAGACAGCAAAACAGCGATCAGCACGGTTAACGCGGCGCTCAAGCCCATGGCTCCCAGAAACGGAATGCCGGTGAAGGTAAAGCCGATCAGCGCAATCATAACCGTAACCCCGGCGAACACAACGGCACTGCCCGCAGTGGCGTTGGCCATGCCGATAGCCTCCTCCCGGCTTTGTCCGTCCCGCAGGTTTTGTCTGTACCGGGAAATGATGAATAACCCGTAATCAATGCCCACCGCCAACCCCAGCATACTGGCCAGAGACAGGGAGAAGGTGGGGATATTCCAATAATGGGAGCCGATGAGAATCAGCATAATGCCGATGCCAAGCCCGGTTACGGCAGTCAGAATAGGAATTCCCGCAGCCAGGAAGGAGCCGAAGGTAACCATCAGAATGACGAAGGCAATAACAACACCGACACCCTCGGATAATCCGCCAACCCCGATTTCGGTCAGCGTCACCGTACCGCCCAGCTCCGTTTGCAGCCCTTTGTCCCGGGCAGCTTCAATGCTGTTTCTCACGTGGTTAACAGAATCCTGGGTAACCTCCTCCGCGGGTGCTTTATACGTTACCGTGGAATAACCGATCCGTTTGTCCTGGCTCATGGTATGGGAATCGAAAAGGGAAGTGACAGATGCCACCGCTTCATCCTTCCGGATGTCCTCCTGAACCTGCCGGATCAGCTGCTTCATGGACTCGGACTCCAGCGTCTCCTCTCCCGGTGCCTTATAGATCACCTGAATGGTGCCATGGTCCCCACCGGTCTGGAAAGCCTCCGACAACACCTGCATCGCCTTTTCCGATTTGGTGCCCGGAATGGACATTTCCGCGCTGAACGCGGAGCCCATCGCCACTCCGATTACCAAGGCCAGAATCAGAGCGGCGGCTGTTCCGATTATCACCGTTTTGCGCCGGCGGAACGCCCATTTTCCCAATTTGTACAAAAAGTTAGCCATCTGCCCAATCCCTCCGAATGTGAAAATCTGTTTATCTGTCATTCATCATAACCTGCGGCTTCAGATGGGATAACGTACGGAAGGGCATGCCCTTTTGGGCAAAAGGGGCAAAAAAAACACACCGGAGGATTAAGCTCCAGTGTGCGTTTGGGATTAGGATGTGTATGCAAACCCGCTTGAGGGCATAATTTCACCGCCTTTTCGCCCCTTGCTTCGTTACTTTCACTTGACGTACCCTTCGGTACGCCTGCGTGAAAGTGCCTTGCCTGGAACGAAAATTCGGTCAAATCTGCTCCCCTCGGAGTTTGCACCCACACCCTAGGCGATTTTGAAATAAGCCACGGAATCGTTCAGGACCTTGACAACGGCCATCAATTCCTCGGAGGAGGCCGCGATGTTCTCCATCATGGCCAGCTGCTCTTCTGTAGCGGCAGCAACTCCCTGGGACTTCATCAGGATATGGCCGGAGCCGGTAACGGAGGTTTCCATGGTGGCGGAAATTTCCTCCGAGCTTGCCGACATCTGCTGGGCAATGGCAGAGGTCTCGTGGATTTGGGCTACCATTTCCTGGACGGACTGCAGAATGGTATGGAAGCTGCTGCTGACATCCTGCATCATCCGTGAGCCTGCCCCCGCTTCATCCTTGGTGGTGCCCATAGCGTGGGAGACGCGTCCGATCTCCAGGCGGGTTTCCTGAATCAGCCCGTTGATGCCGTCGGCAGACTCAATGGATTGGCTGGCCAGCTTGCGGATTTCGTTGGCCACTACGCTGAACCCTCTTCCATGCTCGCCGGCGCGGGCGGCTTCAATGGAAGCATTCAAGGACAGCAGGTTCGTCTGATTGGCGAAGGTGGTGATGCTGTCGGCAATTTCGCCGATTTGGTCCGACTTGCGCGTCAGAGCCAGAACGCTGTCCGACAGCTGGTTAACGGCCTGCAGAATATTAGTAATCTGCTGCTGAAGCTGCTCCAGCAGCTGGTTGCCGGTTTGGGCATGGTGTGAGGTCAGGGAGGACTGCTCGGCTATCACGCTGGCATTCTCGGCAACGCGTTGAATGCCCACGGACATTTCCTCCACCACCTTGCTGGTCTCCACGCTGCTTCTGGTTTGTGTCTCCACATCCTCGGTCATTTCCTGGATGCTGGCAGCCACATGCTCCGCGGCGGAAGCCGATTCCCTGGAGGAGCTGGACAACTCCGTCGAAGCATCCTGCACAAATTGGGTGTTGGTGGCGATTACCCCGATCAGTTCCTTGATCTTGGCCACCATAACATCCACCGATTGGGTGATCTGTCCCAGCTCGTCCGGGGCGTATTGGGTTCTCGGTTCATGGCGGAGATCCCCTGCCGCCACATTCCGGGTAATGGTGGCGATCCGGTGGATCGTAGTCATAATATGACGGATGGCGAAGAGGCCGGCTGCCAACAGAATAGCTACTACAATTCCCACGGAAATATAGACGGTGCGGGCGGTATCCTCGTTTTTCTGGCGGATGGCTTCAATGCTGGTATGAGCGTATTCATCCAGAATTTCGCCAATCTCATTCAAGCGCTCCCGGCCTTCTTCGTATACCGCCATCTGCTTGGCATCATTAATGGCGCCGCTTTTCAGGCTGGTGGATTGGGCCACACTGCTTGCCGCAGCCGCCCATTGGTCAAATTGGGTATGAAAGCCGGCGAGATTCTGCTCCACAGACTGATTGGTGCTTCCGTGGCTCTCGGCCAGCAGATTATGGCTGGTCATAATTTCAGTTGCCTGCTTGATCCGGTCATTGGTCTGGTCGATGTTCTCCTGCAGGCTGGCCAGCTCTCTGGTCCGTTCATCAGCGCTCAAGGATCCCGAGGCCAGCAATTGAAAGGCGGTAAGCGCCTGATACATATCGCGGTCGGCGTTCAGCACCAGAGATGTGCTTTTATTGGTCACATCATACAGCGAAGTGGTTAAGCTTCCTGTATCCTTTTGGTTTTCGCCGAGCAGGTAAAAGCTTGTAGCTACATACAAAAGAGAGGGAACTAGGAGAAGCAGGATCAGTCGAACACGGATGGACAACAGTTTGGTCATGGTCATCAGGCCTCCACATACAAGTACGGTGCCTGACTTATATCGGAAGAATCATTCCAATTTATTAGGACAAGTCTAGCGTTGTCCATCAGTCTCTCAACAAGTTCAGGGGCGCAGCGGACAGCTGTGGAGTAAACGGCAAATTAGGCTGCCAAGCCCGTGGCAGCGGCTCCTTCTTTTGGGTGCGCCGCTCCAAGCGCCCTCTAATTTTCTAACGGCGGTGAGAGCACTGGCGTTGCACCAAATGTAACATGAGGGTTCCTAAAACCGCTGTCGCCAAATAGGTGGAATATTCAGATTTTGTTTTG
>JAQSYT010000490.1 GCA_029256065.1 Paenibacillaceae bacterium | reverse complement strand
GCCCTGCTCCGCAAAACCGGAAATCCCTTCCAGCACATCTTCCGTCACATGGGTGGCCGCAGGAATAAGCAGCAGCTTGCAGCCGTCCAAGCCGCCCTCTTCAAGCTGTTCCTCCGAGACAAAACGGATGCTTTGGCCGCTGTACGACAAAGCCTCATAGCCGCGATACAGCGTGGCAAAAAAGTCGCTGTTGTACAAGGACGACGGCCTGGAATAGAGAATCGCGGCCTGGGCTGGCGCATCCTGCAGCGCCTTAACCTCATAGGCCAGCCGATTCAGGTCCAGATTGGTCCGGCCAATGGCGGACACCACATCCGGCCGGTGCAGCAGACTGCCCTCGAAGGGGCTGGAGGAATCATAGGTCCGCTCCCACACCCAGGCGGTGGAGGCGCTGCGGCCGTGAACGGCGCCCTGCCAGAACAGGGCTCTGGCATGAACAGCCTGGTCCTTGCCGTAATTGGTATCCCTATCCTGAATGAAATGATACTCCGAGTTGAACACCGGCGCCTTATTGAAGGAGCGCTGTATATCATAGACAATGGCCTCGCTGCGGAACGAATTGGGCCGGCCGCCCAGGAGATTGTATGCATCATTGCCGTTAATCTGGCCAAGCTGGGAGAATTGCTCCAAATCCGTGCCCCGCTCCAGGTTTAGCTTAAAATCAGCCATGACCTTCACATGAAGCGGAATGTCCGGGGCGATCTCATGGATAATATCCGCCATCCATTGATGCCACTGGCTGAACATCTGATTGTTGAAGAGCATATAATCGTAGTTGACCGGATTGGCCTCCTGCACCGCAGGCATGGGAATCTCCTGGAAGGAGGCGTAGGAGGTTCCGTAGATCCGGTTCAGCTCTCCGATATTCCCCTCGTATACTTCGCTTAGGAACTGCTGCCAGTCCGGCAGATAGACCGGATTCAGATTGGCGTAATACACCGGCTCATTGGACAAGGTCAGGCTGTGCAGAGAACGGTAATCCTTAATCAGCGGAATAACCGCCCGCAGATAGGTTTCGATAACCTCCTTAGCCTTGGGATGATAGATATTGTACTTCAGGAAGCCCTTATTGTCGGTGTAGCGGATTTCCGGATATTTCTGCAGTACCCAACTCGGAAAATAGTGGGGGGAAAGCAGCACATTGACTGCAATATCATGGGCCTCTCCGGCCTGGAGCGTGCTGATGACATCCTGCTGAAGCCTGTCTTTGATAATGAGATATTCCGTCCCCGGCACCGATACAGCCTGGGGAAATTCCTCAAAGCCGCTGTTCTTAATCAGATTCTGCGTGCTGCCCTGCTCGGTCACGGTAATATCGTCGATCCAAATGGTGCCGGTGTTCTCCAGCACAAACATCATCTCCATGGATGCAGCCGTGGAGTCTGTCGTGTAGACAGCCGAAACCTCGGTCCAGTCATAGGTGCCTGCCGGAGCCTTGGTTCGCCACAGCCAGCCGGGGCCTCCCGGAAACCAGGCGTTCTGGCCCACTAGACTGTCGGCCTTGACCCATGCCTTGAAGGTATAGGTGGTATTCGGCTTCAGGGTCATATTTTGCCATACCCTCAAGTAGACATTGGGGGCCTTGGGCGTGCGGTTGACCATTTTCAGTGATTTGCTGCCGCTTCGGCTCACCGTATCATCCACAACATATTCGCCGGATACCGCCCCCATTTTGCCGCTGGAGAACTGGGGAATGTAGCCTTCCTTTTGAAATACAACCCGGTTCGGACCGGTTTCTACTTGCACAATATTGGCCCCATAGTCCTGGAATTTGGACATGTCGCTGCGAACCTGGTCAAAGTGCCCGTAGCCGTTGAAGAAAATCGGACGGTTCTGCTCCACCTCCTGGGTGCTTCTGGTTTTGGCCGTGCCGGTAAAGGCGTAGTCCTCAATTTCCACATCGCTGGTGGTGTAGCGGGGAACAGCCCAGGAATCCCGGTCGCCGGACAGATACGCCTCCAGGCTGTCAACGGCTCCGGCCTGCATGGCCTCCAGCTCATTAAGCACGTAGTTGGCTCGCTGCAGCCTGCCCTTGACCATATCCTCCCGGCCATAGCCCAGGAAATTCTGCAGAACGGTGTAATCCACCTGCTCATAATCCGTGGCGATCCCTTGAAGCGCGGCCTGCTCCATCAGACTCTCCAGCTGAGGCAGCCGGCTCTCCAGCTCATCGTACCGGACAGACAGCTCCTCTGCAGTTACTGCCGCGTAAACTGGAAGGACCAGAGTGCGGGTTATTCCTGCAACCGCTTCTGATACTTCCACATCGAGGGTGAATTCGCCGCTGTCCGGAATGGAATATGCCGAGGTCAAGTGAAGGGCTTTCCCGGGATCCAGCTCCGCCTGCCGCTGCAGCCCCAGCAGTTGAGAGGATAAGGTAAGCGCTCTCATTTCATTGCTGTAATTAACAGCGGTCAAGGTATAGGAAACTTCCTCTCCCGGTCTGATCTCCTGTTTGGTATCCAGCCAGAAGCTCCAATTGTCATCCAGGGCATATGGCTGGTACTTTTCACCCGTCCGATGGATTCATTCCATTCGATCCATCCCCTCCTGCCCGCTCCGTCATTATCGTTGGCCAAAAGCGAAAACAGCACCGGCCCCTGCAAATCCGCCTCCTGGGCAAATATGGCTCTCCAGGGGATAGCCGCTTCATATACTGTCACATTGCCGGTGCGGTTGGCCCGGAGGGTTACTGCATCCTTATCCAGGGCCGCCTCTCCGTCCACCCAGCGCCATATTTGAGCCTCCCCGTTGACCAGAGCAAAGCCGTATTCCGGTCCGTAAACGCTGTTGTTGCCAAAAGCCAGCTGAATGCCGTCCCCAGTCCACATCGCGTCATTGGCAACCGCATAATGCACATTGTCGGTTACACGTGCCGCCAGATAGAAATTCTCTTCATCATATGCAAACCGGGCGGACAGCGAAAGATCTTCTGCGCCGCCCCAGCCGCCAAGCTGCACCTGACCTGGATCGGACGGCAAGGCTATTGCCGAATATTCCCCCGCATCCCAATCCTCCAGCAGTCCGTCCATCACCAGACTACCATTGGCGTGAAAAATCGGCATCTGGGACTCCGCTCCGAAGCCTCCCCGCATGGCCTCCCACTCCCCGAAGCTCTCTGCCGGAGCGGCGGCCAGCGCCTTATGGGCAGGACCGGCCATAGCCCAGGAGCCAAGCAGCAGGCTTATGGCCAGAGACAAAATAAACGCTTTTCTCATCATTCCACACTCTCCTTTGATTGCTTACCGGGCCGGTACACACCGGCACCGGCAGCAGTTGAGGCGACATGCCCCTCACCCTTTTGGCTTGTTCGACCTCACTCCTAAAATTTCATTTCATACAGATCCCTCATGAAGACCCAGCTGTTCTTGTTTTCCTGATACCATTTCTTGTGCCATTCCTCTGCCTTCTGGCCACCGGAGCTGTACCAGGCTTCCTTGATCTGCTCCACCGCCTTGTCCAAATCCCCATTGCTGACCACAGCCTTCAGAATCGTATCATGCCATTGGGTCCAGCCGTTGTCCACGGTTGCGCTGATATCCTTCTCCAGGTTGGGGCGAATCTTGAAGTGGGTGTAGCCCGGCGTCGGACGGCTGGGATCAATATAGAGCTTATCCATCATCTGGGACAGCTTGATCCATTCCTGATCGAAGGGGTCCGTCGAGTTGAGCATAACTCCATCCTTCTGATAAACCTTCATAAAATAACTGGACATGAACATTTTGTAATCCACGTTATAGCCCAATTCCTTGGTGTTCTTGTCCTTGTCTATGGTCTCGGGAGTGCCGTCCGCACCCTTCTTGAAATGAACCCCTTCCTCACCATACTGGAAATGCTCCACAGTAGAGGGCTTGATCATGAAATCCACATACTGCATCACCGCCTGCGGGTCCTTGGCCTTGGCATTGACAACCCCCACAACATCAAAAGGGGAGTTGAAGTCAGGGCTGTATTGGCCAAAAGAGGTTTCCGGCAACACAATGGGCAGAATTTCCGCATTGGGATTATTTTTCTTCAGGATTTCATAGTTTTTCTTGACATTGCTTACAT
>JAQSYT010000154.1 GCA_029256065.1 Paenibacillaceae bacterium | reverse complement strand
AGAAGCGGCTCCATCAGATGACGGTCGGCTGTCCAGCCGTTAAAATCACCGCTGATCCCCACTTCCTTGGCGTGGGGCGCCCATACGGTAAAGCGCACACCCGTAACCCCGTCTTCCTGAGCCGGATGCGCACCCAGCATACGGTAGCTGTGATGCAGATTTCCCTCGTGAAACAAATGCAGATCATGAGCAGTCGGAATGCGGTTTGGCAAGCGTGGAATCAACTCCTCTCTCTACCTTCTACCCTTTCTAGACCGCAAAGGTCTTTTCCTTCTTCAATCTTCGTAAAAAAAGGATGAAATTTTTCAAATTTATGGCATCGTGATCCGGACAGCCGCATTGGCCCCGTCCCATTCCACCTTGGCGCCGAAGGATTCCGCAATAAACCGCACTGGCACCATAGTGGTGCTGTTGATCAGGCGGGGAGCCGCCTCCAGCCGGTATTCTTTGCCATTCTGCACCGCAGTAAAGCTGTCGATGGTTACGCTGGCCGTTGTGCTTCCTTTCTGGCCGGTTGCCGTGCGGGTGGTCTGGTTCCAGCTGACCTGTGCCCCCAACGCCTCGAAAACAGCACGCATAGGCACCAGCACATTGCCCTGCCAATTGACCGGCGTCTGCTCGAAGGAAATGCTCCGTCCGTTGACCGTCACACTTGTCCGCGGCTCCAGCACCAGCTGGCGGGTGACTGCAGATATTCCGGCTTGATTGAAGGCTTTCACCTCCAGGACCGAGCCGGGTACAATGCCCCCCGGTTCCAGCTCCACACCCTTGTAGGGCGGCTGCTCCGTCTTGAGGAGCATGCCGTTCAGCCGGTACTCGACCTTCCCGTTGTAAATATCCGGCAGCTTAATATATGGGTAAACCACTGTCCGCCCGCTGAAGGCGGCGCTTCCCTGTGCCTTGAGGTAGCCTCCGCCTGCCGCCGGCTTAGCACCGTTTTCTACCTTGGACAGAAAGTGGGAGCTGCCGATAAGCCGCTTGTAGGCGTTCATCATAGCTTCGTTGTCCCGGAGCAGGAAATTATCGGTGACTCCAGGTTGAGTGGCTCCTCGGTTGAAGTAGGTGATCGCCTTCAGCCGCGGATACTGCTTGGTCATGACCTCATAAAGCCGCTCCAAATTCATGACGCCCCATTCCGTCCAATTTTTCCCGTCCGTAACCGTGGTATGGGTAACCGCTGTTTCGCTGATCATAACAGGCTTGCGGTCAGCATACAGCCGGTAAATCTCATCCAGCCTGTCCACAGGACCAAGGCCAGGCTGCTGCTTGGACGAATCCCCATTCTCGTAAGGAGTGCTGTACATACTGATGCCGACCCAGTCCACATAAGCGTCGCCGGGATAATAAGCAGCCATCGTATTGATGGGCACATCCCCTGGGCTCCAGACCATAGCCACATTGGGCGCTTCCTGTTCCATAATGTCATGGATCAGCTTGAACTTCTCCATGTACTTGGCCGTATCGCCATGCCAGGGCACCCAATTGCCGTTCATTTCGGAGGCATAGCGGAGAAAAATCGGGACGCCGGTTGCCTTTGCCGCTGCCGCCCACTGGCGGATATACTCCCCGTCCTTCACCTCATCCAATCCGTTCATGGGCTCAAAGGCGATTTGCAGGGCGGCTCCCGCTGCTTTGGCATTGACGGCATACTGCCTGGGAAAGGGCTTGCCCCATTGGGTGTACGCCAGGTAGATGGCATGCTTCTTATTGTAGAATTGCTCCGACCGGATGTAGTTGTTGCCCATCTGCGGGTCCAATTCTGAATACATGCCCAAATACGTGCCGTATACCGGTTCAAATTTGGCTAATCCGGTGCCGTTCCCGGCACCTGCAGCCGCCAGCGCCGATTCATCGGCAGTCTGCACATACAGATCCAGTGTGCTGCGAATCTCCTCCGCACGGAACAGATCCTGAGCCCCCCAATCATAACCGGCCTTCAGCCAGTTTTCGTTCTCCAGCTCATAATAATAAATGGCGGTTTCATACTGCTTCTGCCCGTCATAATACTTGCCCAGATTTTTGGCGTACAGGGCCGCATTTACGGTATTCCCCTCCGCCATATAATGGTCCAGCAGCAGCTTCCACTTGGGAGCGGCTGCCTGGAGATTGCCGTTCTGCTCATCCTGGCGGGCTTGGCGTTCCAATGTCCAGAAATCCTCAGCATATACAGCCGGGATCCCTGTTCCAAATGAAGCCGCGAGGCATGTTGCAACCAATGCGGCACGCGCCATTCGCTTGAATCTATCCTCCGGAGCGAAGCGGTTTTTCATGTCTCACCCTCCTTATCCTATGAATATCCGAAATGCGCATTTTCTATGGGGCTCCCCCTTAAGTACCCGGAATCCGCCTCAAAGAAACTTTATTTTGGTGATAATTTAATTGTAAGGGCATCCTGTTCTTTCGACAAATCTATAAAGGCCTCCGGAACAAAAAAAAGATGCGGCCCAGGGATTCCTGTCCGCATCTTCATTCACCTGACTTGCACGCCTTCTGTCCATTCCATCCGCTCTTCCTCACGCTTCCGCACCTCTGCCATTTCTGACCAGCTGCAGCGCCTCATCCACTGTCTGGACTTGGGTCCAGTTGGGCCGCTGTTGGCCTTTCCGTTTTGATTTGGCTGCCGCCAGGGTCTGGCACTCCACCGAATAGATAGACCGGAACGGAGCGCCCAGGTAAGTCTGCTTGATTTCCTCGAAGAGGGGCGCCAGGTCCTGTGTGGAGAGCCGGATATCCTGCACTTCAACCACCAGTGCATACTCTTCCGGTTGGATTCTGCTTAAGCGAAGCTCCAGCTCCCGCTGGAACAGCTTGGCCTCATACACGGTGAAATAACCGGAATAAGAAATGAGCAGAATCCCGTCATTCTGATTCAACGTCATTTTAAACAAATGGTCCACACTCCTAGAGGCATGCATCGGAGATTCCCTGCCATGTGATCTTTCCAGGAAGAGACAATTCGCATGGAGTCTGATCTTAAGTATAATGAATGCGGTGACATCTATGTAAGGGCGTTCACAATAATGTCGATGATTAACAGGGTTAGGTATGGCAATATCTTGACAAGGAGCGTTAGATTTGACATGATTCAACCGTATATTGCATGATGAAGTATTGAATTCTAGAAAAGATTCCTCTTTAAAAGGAGATTCGCGATGTATTTGGCTGACGAATGGAAAGATTATGAGCTTCTGGATACGGGTGGAGGCGAAAAGCTGGAGCGTTGGGGCGGATATATTCTGCGCCGGCCCGATCCGCAGATTATCTGGCCGCTGTTAAATGAAACCGGGCTGTGGAAGGATGCCCATGCCCATTATCACCGCAGCTCAAGCGGAGGCGGGCAATGGGAAGAGAAGGTGCAGCTTCCCGAACGCTGGTCCGTATCATACGGGAACCTGAAGTTCATCATTAAACCCACCAGCTTTAAGCACACGGGATTGTTTCCCGAGCAGCAGGTGAACTGGAAGTGGATGATGGACAAAATTCAAAATGCGGGCCGTCCCATCAAGGTGCTGAACCTGTTTGCCTACACCGGCGGAGCCACTGTGGCTTGCGCCAGCGCAGGCGCAGAAGTGTGCCACGTGGATGCGGCCAAGGGTATGGTCACCTGGGCCAAGGAGAACCTGCAGCACTCCGGCCTGGGGGACAAGCCTGTCCGCTTCATTACCGATGATGTGTTCAAGTTTGTCCAGCGGGAGCAGCGCCGCGGCAATACCTATGACGCCATTATAATGGACCCGCCCTCTTATGGCCGCGGACCTAACGGCGAAATGTGGAAGCTGGAGAATGACCTGTACCGGTTTGTGGATTCGTGCTCGTCCATTCTTACGGAGAAGCCGTTGTTCTTCCTGATCAACTCCTATACAACAGGCATTTCGTCATCCGTGCTGACGAATATCCTCACTATGGCTATGGGCCGCAAGTACGGCGGCACCATCACAAGTGGCGAAATCGGCCTGCCGATTACCGCCAGCTCCCTGAACCTGCCCTGCGGCATACTCGGCCGCTGGGAGTCCTAAAAGCCATGCCCGAGGAACGCAGGCGGGAAATACCCGTTATTTATGAGGACAACCATATTCTCATCGTGGAGAAGCCGGTAAACATGCCCACCCAGGCGGATGAGTCAGGTGACCTTGACCTTCTGACCGCCCTGAAGGAGGATTTGAAGCTGCGCCACGGGAAGCCGGGCAATGTGTTCCTTGGATTGGTCCACCGGCTGGACAGGCCTGTAGGAGGCGCCATGGTATTCGCCAAAACCTCCAAGGCTGCCTCCCGGCTGTCGGAATCGGTCCGGACCCGGGCCTTCGGCAAACGGTACTTGGCCGTGGTCCATGGAACGATGCCGCAGCCTAGGGGCACCCTGCAGCATTACCTTCTGAAGGACAGCCGCACCAACACGGTGAAAGCGGTGGCTCCCAAATCCCACCCTGATGCAAAGGAAGCGGTGCTGGATTACGAGGTGCTGCAGGCAGTTGACGGATTATCCTTGGTATCCGTGGTTCTGCATACCGGGCGCTCCCACCAGATCCGCGTGCAGATGGCGGAAAGCGGCTGTCCCTTGTACGGTGACCAAAAGTACGGGGCCAAGGTGAACAAACCCGGCCAGCAGCTGGCACTGTGGTCGGTGTGGTTGTCATTCGAGCACCCGACCCTGCGGGAGCAAATGGCCTTTTCTTCCCGGCCGCCGCAGGAGCACCCCTGGTCCTTATGGGTAGAGGAGCATCTGCCCGGCGTAAACACCTAATGGAGGCTGATCCAACATGCGAAATAAACTGATCTTGCTGAACACAGATCACTGGGGTTCAGGAGACGAGGCATTGGGACAAACTCTGCTGGAAACCTTTTTTACCTTGCTGAAGCAGGAGCAGGACCTCCCCTCTGCAATCTTCTGCATGCACCGGGGTGTGCTGAACCTGGCAGAGTCCTCGGTCATCAGCCTTCACCTGAAGGAAATCCAGGACAAGGGTGTTCCCGTGCTGGCCTGCAAAACCTGTGTGGATTTTTACGGGATTGCAGATAAGCTTTATGCCGGAGAAATTTCCTCCATGAAACGCTTTATCGAGCTTTCTGCAGAGCATGAGGTATTTTCCGTAGTTTGACGCCGAAAGAAAAAATAAAAGGGAACAGGATGCCGCCCGGAGCGGTTCCTGTTCCCTCTTTTGCTATGTCTGCCGCAATCTGCCTGCCTTACAAATTCGCCACCTTGCCCAAGAGATAGACCAGCAGCTGCTGGTTATGCGAGGAAATCCGGTTCAGGTACGAGTCGAGAAACAGCTTGCGCACCTCTACCCCTCTGATGCATTCAGCCTCTCCCTTGGCTGTGGCCGTCACCCACACGATTCTGCGGTCCTTCTCATCCCGGACCCGCTCAATCAAACCCGCCTTTTCCATCCGGTCCAATAGGGTGGTGACAGCAGCCGGCGTTGTGGACAGATGGGGCAAAAAATCCGACGGCTTCATCCTTGTCTCCGGCACCAGAAGCTCCAGCACAGCCAGCTGCCCCTCTGTCAGGGCTGGCGCCAGCTGTGTCTCCATATGCGTCTTCAAGTCCCGGGACATTTTGGACCATAACTTGCCAAATTCCTGAGTGTACATGATTTTCCCTCATTTTCCCAAATAAAATGATCTAAGCTGATTATACCATCCTCGTTTTGCGAAATAAAGGTTAATGATCTAAATAATTTAGCTCATAAATCGACGTCTTCAGGAACCAAGCGCTGTTTTTCAACATATGCTTTAGGGGAATGACCGGGACATTCGCCTGGTTTTGTCGGAGGCATGTTCCACTCATCTTGCGATAACGGGAGGGACTCCTATGGAGCTGGAGCATTGGAAAGTGGAAATTATTAAGCGCGCACTGGCGGAAGGCCTGATTCATGATCCCGGCTGGCTGGACAAAAAAGACGAGCCCATGCCCGTGTGGGCGGTGCTCGAAGTGGCCCTGCTATTGTTGGAGAAGCTCGATCCGCCTTGCGTCACCTACGACTGAAGCGCCGGTAAGCGGATAACGGATGTGACCTGAGTCCCCTTAATTACAGGAATCAGGCTCATGCCTACAGATTTCCGGTCCTCGATGGCTGTCTCCTCCGTGGTGAAGACATGACGGTCATCATTGCTGTTTACGGCCATGAGAGCAAAGGGCGTTTTCACCGCAAAGCCGGCGATAAGCGACGAGCCGTTGGGACGCACCCGTTTGCCTTCCTTGAATTCGAAGGTAATAACGCCCTTTCCACCACGCCCCTGCAGGGGATAATCGAATACAAAGGAGCGCTTGGCGTAGCCAAGATCGCTGACCACCAGAATTTCGCCTTCCTCGCCACGGACCCATTCCGCTGCTACTACCTCATCCTCGTCTCGCAGCTGAAGCCCTCTGACACCTCCGGCAGCCCGGCCCATCGGGTTTACCTCCGACTCCTGGAACCGGATGCTCATGCCCAGCTTGCTGACCAGCACCAGATCCCGGCTGTTATCGGACAGCTCCACCTTCAGCACCTCATCGCCATCCGCCACCTTACAGGCAACGATGCCGTTGGTACGGACGGTTTCATATTCCTTCAGATCGGTACGCTTGACCTGACCCCTTTTGGTAACGAATACCAGGGACTTGTCCTGGTCTTGGAAGCTCTTTAAGGGAATCACGCTTACCGGCTGGTCATCCTTCGGGATGGGAATGACATTCACCAGCGCGGTGCCGTTGTCCTTCCATTTAAATTCGGGAATTTGATGGACAGGCAGCATGTAATACTGGCCCTTCTTGGTAAAGATCAGCAGCTTCTCCACCGTATTCACTTCCAGGAGATGCTTCAAATAATCCCCGGCCTTCAGCCCCGTGCTGCCGATATCCCCGCCGGAACGGGTAAAGCTGAGCTTGCTGATCCGCTTGATATACCCTTCGTGGGACAAGGTAACCAGCACATCCTCCGCCGTTACCAGCACCTCCACGTTCACCTTCAGCTCCTCCACCTCTCCCTGAATCTCCGAGCGGCGGTCAATGCCGTATTTGTCGCGGATCTCCGTCAATTCGCCCTTGATCACCTTAATCAGTTTGGCAGGACTGGAGAGGATTTCACGCAGATTTCCGATGAGCTTCTGCAGCTCGCGGTGCTCCTTCTCCAGCGAGTGGATTTCCAGGTTGGTCAGCCGGTACAGCTGCAGGGTGAGAATCGCATCGGCCTGGCGTTCGGTGAAGCCATATTGCTCCACCAAATTCTTTTGGGCGTCTGCGCGGTTCTTAGAGGCCTTGATGGTGGCGATAACCTCGTCCAGGATGTTCAGAGCCTTTACAAGCCCTTCCAGGACGTGGGCACGGTCCTCCGCCTTCTCCAGCTCATATTGGGTCCGGTTGGTGACAACCTCCTTCTGGTGGGCAATATACGCCTCCAGAAGCGATTTGATGCCCAACTGCATGGGGGTTTTGTTGACGATGGCCACCATGTTGAAATTATAAGCCACCTGAAGATCGGTCTTTTTCAGCAGGAAGGCGAGAATTCCTTGGGCATCCGCTTCTTTTTTCAGCTCAATGACGATCCGCAGGCCTGCCCGTCCGCTTTCGTCCCGGACCTCGGCAATGCCCTCCACCTTTTTCTCCAGGCGGAGATTCTCAATGGCTGTCACCAGGCGGGATTTCACCACCTGATACGGAATCTCCGTGATGATGATCTGCTGGCGTCCGCCGCGCAAATCCTCGATGGCTGTGCGGGAGCGCAGATAGATGCGGCCTTTGCCTGTGCGGAAGGCTTCCTTAATGCCTTCTTCGCCCATGATTATGCCGCCTGTGGGGAAATCAGGCCCTTGAATAACGGTCATCAAATCTTCCAGGGTGGTCTCCGGCTTCTCCATCATCATGATGGCCCCTTGGATCACCTCCCGGAGATTGTGGGGTGGGATTTCTGTAGCGAAACCGGAGGAAATACCGCTGACGCCGTTCACCAGCAGGTTCGGATACCGGGCGGGCAGCACAGTAGGCTCCTTGGCAGTGTTATCGAAGTTATCCTTGAACAGCACCGTCCGTTTGTCGATATCCCGGAGCAGCTCCAAGGCAATCTCGGACAGTCGGGCTTCCGTATACCGCATGGCTGCAGCCGGGTCATCATCCATCGAGCCCCAGTTGCCGTGGCCGTCCACCAGTACATGCCCCATCTTCCAGGGCTGTGCCATCCGGACCATACCCTCATAGATAGAGGAGTCACCGTGGGGATGGTAATTGCCCATTACATCACCAACGGTTTTGGCTGATTTGCGGTACGGCTTGTCCGGTGTATTGCCGGATTCGTACATGGCATACAGAATCCGCCGCTGCACCGGCTTCAATCCGTCGCGCACGTCGGGGATGGCCCGGTCCTGAATAATATATTTGGAATATCGGCCAAAGCGGTCTCCAACAACCTCTTCCAGGAAGGCCGGCAATATTTGCTCCATCATACTCAAAAAAAATCACCACTTTCTCTGTAATAACATGGTCCAAGCCAAAAGCCGGATATGTTATGGAAGCCTCGAAATTGGCAAAGCCAATTTGAGGGACGCTCTCTGTAATAGACATTTGCACCTTTTACCCACTGGAGGGCTGTTTGTACTCGGTTTTTCGCATACATTTATGCCTTTTACCCGCTGGAGGGCTGTTTGTACTCGGTTATTCGCATACATTTGCGCCTTTTACCCGCTGGAGGGCTGTTTGTACTCGGTTTTTCGCGTACATTTGCCCTTTTACCCGCTGGAGGGCCATTTGTATTCGGTTATTCGCATACATTTAGCCGATTTCCCGCTCAAATAACTGCTGCAGCTTCCGTTAGAGTCTTGGCCTACTCCTCAAACTCGGTGAAATCCACGTTTTCCACGATCCAGCGCTTCCGCGGCTCCACCTTGTCTCCCATCAGCGTGGATACCCGGCGCTCCGCCTTGGCTGCATCCTCGATCTGCACCTGGTACAGCATGCGACCAGCCGGGTCCATTGTGGTCTCCCACAGCTGCTCCGGGTTCATCTCGCCCAGACCCTTGTAGCGCTGGAGCTCATAGCCCTTGCCCAGCTCCTTGGCGGCCTGCTGCAGCTCCTCATCGGAGAACACATACTTCAGCATGCTGTTTTTGCCGGATTTCTTGGAGATTTTATAGAGAGGCGGATTGGCGATATACACCCGGCCCGTATCAATCAAGGGCTTCATGTACCGGTAAAAGAAGGTCAGCAGCAGCACCTGGATATGGGCTCCGTCCGTATCCGCATCCGTCATGATGATGATCTTGCCGTAGTTGGACTCCTCCGGATCAAACTCCGAGCCCACTCCCGCTCCAATCGCGGAAATAATCGCTTTATATTCATCGTTCTTCAGAATATCCGCCAGCTTGGCTTTTTCCGGATTCATCGGCTTGCCCTTCAGGGGCAGAATCGCCTGATGCTTGGAATCCCGGCCTTGTTTGGCGGAGCCGCCGGCAGAGTCGCCTTCCACAATGAACAGCTCATTGTTGGCATAATCCTTGGACTGGGCAGGAGTCAGCTTCCCGTTCAGGTTGGAGCTTTCGCCCCTGCCCTTTTTGCCGCTGCGCACTTCTTCTCTGGCCTTCCGGGCCGCTTCCCTGGCTTTGGAGGCCTGGACAGCCTTCTTCAGCAGGGTTTGTCCGATCTGCGGATTCTCCTCCAGGAAAACCCCCAGCTTGTCCGACACGACGGAATCCACCGCTCCCCGTGCCGATGCGCTGCCCAACTGGTCCTTGGTCTGGCCGACAAACTCAACCTCGCCCATTTTGACATTGATAACTGTCATCATGCCTTCCCGCAGATCTGCACCCTCCAGGTTCTTGTCCTTCTCCTTCAGGATGGAGGCCTTGCGGGCATATTCGTTCATCACCCGGGTGAAAGCGGTCTTAAAACCCGTTTCGTGGGTACCCCCGCCCCGTGTTGGAATCGAGTTAACGAAGGATGCAATGGTTTCGGTATAACCATCATTGTATTGAAGGGCGACCTCCACCTCGATATCTTCTTTTTCCGAGTAAAAATGGATCACCGGATGAAGCACTGTCTTATCCTCGTTCAGAAATGCCACAAACTGGCTGGCGCCACCCTCGTACAGGAAGGTATCCTCCCGCCCGCTGCGCTCATCCTTCAGGATAATATTCAGCCCGGAGTTCAAAAAAGCAATTTCCTGGAGACGTTCGGACAAGGTGTCGTAGCTGACCGCGATGCCGCCGGCAAAAACCTTAATATCCGGTTTAAACGTAACGCTGGTGCCGGTGCGGTTCGTATTGCCCAGCACCTCAAGACCGGTTACAGGCGCTCCAACATGTTCGTTTCCCTTGTCATCCACCCAGGATTCAAAGCGCATTTTGTGGGTTTTGCCCTCGCGCCAGATGGTAACCTCCAGCCACTCCGAAAGTGCGTTGGTTACGGACGCACCTACCCCGTGGAGGCCGCCGGATTTTTTGTAGCCGGACCCGCCGAACTTGCCCCCGGCATGCAGAACGGTATATACCACCTGCGGAGTCGGCACGCCTGTTTTGTGCATTCCTGTGGGTACACCCCGCCCATTGTCCTTCACGGTAACGGAATGATCCTTATGAATAGTAACATGAATGTCTGTGCAATATTTGGCCAGATGCTCGTCCACGGCATTATCGACGATTTCCCACACCAAGTGGTGAAGTCCTGAGGGACCGGTGCTGCCGATATACATTCCGGGTCGTTTACGGACGGCCACAAGGCCCTCCAGCACCTGGATATCATCCTCATCATATCCGCTAGCTTGGGTTTGTCCTGCATTTACAAACAACTCTATCTGTTCCGCCATTGGCGTGCCTCACCTTCGTTTCTTAAGTCAGTGCCAAAGAATGGCAGAAATGAATCCTGAAAAGCTTGTCTTCGATGTATCTGCTTCTTGATATACTTCGACAATAGTTTATTTTAATTTAAAACATCACGCTTTGTAAACACCGCGTATGCGGTGACCAGCGCTCCCGCCGCCCATACGGTCAGCACAATCAGGGAAAAGGACAGTGTCAATCCCGGGATGGAGGGCAGATCGCCGGTAAGAAAATCGATTGTGCCCAGGTTCAGCATAAACAAATATTTGGCGCTGGTCCAGGAGGAGGCCATCTCCGACAGAATTGTCCCGGCAATAAGGGTGGCCAGCATAATGCCCATCCCCGCCGCGGTGCTGCGGACCAGAACCGATACCATCAAGGTGATACAGGCCACCACAACCAGCGGGTACCAAGCAAGCCCGTATTCCATCAGGATAAATTTCCATTGGGAGACGGCATACACATCAGCAGTGGACAGCTCCTCCCCCACCACCCGGTAACCCACAAGCACAGGCTCACCCCAGCCGTGATAACCAAATACAGCGCCGGACACCACATAGCTCACCAGCCCGATCAACACCGTAATCAGGGAGACAAACATAATAAGCGCTATGAGCTTACTTGTCAATACCTTCCATCGGGACACAGGACGGGTCAGCAGCAGCTTGATGGTGCCTGAGGAATGCTCCGAGGATACCAAATCCGCCCCCACAACGGCAATCAGGAGCGGGACGAACAAGGACAGCGCATTCTTCATAAATT
>JAQSYT010000153.1 GCA_029256065.1 Paenibacillaceae bacterium | reverse complement strand
GCTCCCGGTTCCGGTCCACCAGCTGGCGGAGCTGGTCGTTCTTCATAAACCGGCTGGATTCCTCGTCCAGGCTGACCTTGAGCTGGTCCAGCAGAGTCTCCAGGTCCCGGGGATCAAGGGTGTCCTTCACCAGATAATCCTGCACGTTCAGCTTCATAGCCTGCTGGGCATAATGAAATTCACTGTGGCAGGAGAGAATCACGACCCGGACCGCTGGATTCAGCTCCTTCAATGCCCGGATCAGCTCCAGCCCGTTGAGACGGGGCATGCCGATATCCGTGACGACAATGTCGGGCATGGCTGCCTGTGCCGCCTCCAATGCAACCTCCCCATTTTCGTAGGTGCCCATCAGCTCCAGACCCAGCCCAGACCAGGGAATGGCCTCGGACAGCAGCTCCAGCACCGGGTAATCGTCATCCACCAGCATCACCTTATACATCTGCCGTCCCTCCTTCCGCAGACTCCTGCCGCCGGACCGGAAGATACATGGATATGCATGTACCCTCCCCCTCCCGGCTGTCAATTTCCATATAAAAACCGGCGCCGAAGGTCATTTTCATCCGCTCGTATACGTTATGAAGGCCAATTCCGGAAAACCCCCGTTTCCCTTTTTTCTCCGCATCCTCTTCTCCAGGCTCCGCCAATCTGCTGCGCAGCCGCCGCAAGGCCTCCGCATCCATTCCCATGCCTGTATCCCGGACCTGTATCCGGATATGCTCCTCCTCCTTCTTCGCATGCAGGCAAATTCTCCCCTCCTGCTGGTTCAGGCCGTGAATGAGTGCATTCTCGATAAGTGGCTGCAGGCAAAAGCGCGGCACACACTCCGTCAGCACACCGGCGTCAATATCCACCTCCAGCCTGACCTCCTCCTTCTGGCGCATATTCATGAGCTTCACATAATCAATAGCGGTTTCCACTTCGTCATGAAGCGGGATATGATCCGTATCCTGAATGGTCATGCGCAGAAGCTTCGACAACGAGCTGAGCATATCCGCACTCTCCCGGTCCCCATTCTTCAGGACCTTCATCCGGATGGAATTCATCACATTAAACAGAAAATGGGGATTGATCTGGGCTTGGAGCATGTCCAGCTCCGCCTTGCGCTTGCGGGCCTGAGTGTCCGTAATCTCGCGGATCATATCGGTAATCCGGTCCAGCATCTGGTCGAAGGACTTGCCCAGCCGTCCCACCTCGTCCTGCCCGCGGATAGAAGAGCGCACCTCCAGATCCCCCTCCTGCACCCGCAGGGCCACCTTGTCCAGGCGTACCAGGGAAACCGTAAAAGCCCGGATGGCCAACAGCAGCAGCAGGAAAAACACCACAAAGGAAATCAGCTGAAACAAAAACACATTCTGAAAGATATCATTTATTTTAGCCACGGCAGACTTGTATGGAGTCAGGGAAACCAGCTTCCAACCGCCGATGCTGAGGGTTTTCTCCGACACCAGATAAGCTGTGCCGTCCCTGTGCAGAATAGGCGTACCCCGCTGCGCCAAAGCCTCTCTCATTTCAGGAAAAGGGGAGCCGATCAGTGATGAATCCGTATGGGACAAAATCCGGTCATTTCCATCCAAAAGCATGATTTCCTGCTGTGTGGGCAGCCCTTCAAAGTATTGGTGGATCAGACTTTCCATCACGGTGACCACTACATAGCCGTAGATGGCATTCCTGTCCCCACGAAGCGGGCGCACTGCCGTAAGCTGATAGGGGTTGCGTGCTTTTTCGCTGCTGAAGGAGGTGTGCATCACTCCAGGCCAGTAAGAGTTTAATCCGAAGCTGCTGCCCGATTCCTTCACCCAGGACTCACCAAGCAGAAGCCGGGGATCATATTCATAAGCCAGGTAATTGGCAAAGGTCATACCGTTATTCAGCACAATGGACACGAAGTTCTTTTGTCCTGCGGCAGTAAGGCTTCCGATATTCTTCCGCACTTCATTGCCTGCCAGAAACTGCGCCTCTGTCTGGCGGTTCCGGTCATAGGGCTCTGAGGCCAGATTTTTCAGCAGAAACAGGATATCCTGGTCCACGGTAAAATAGTTCATCAAATACAGCATGTACCGCAGTTCATTGGATACATGCCCCTCCACGAGCTTCAGAGTCTGGTCGGCATTCTGCACGGCCTGTTCTTTTACCGCATCCCGGGTCAAATAGTTGTATACCAGCATGGTTCCGAGAGCAGGCAGCAGAATGCATGCCACAGATACGAAGACCAGCTTGCTTCTGAAGGACCTGGAGGCAAAGGAAAAGCGGTGATTCCAGCCCATGACCCACCTCCTAAAAGGAATCCCCACAAAGTGAGGCCAACGCTGCCGAAGCTTAGTCCGATTACTTTGCGGGGAGCCCCCGAAGTAATACCCCACAAAGTGAAAACGCGGGAGGAAGAGTTTTCACCCTCCGTCCCGCGGGAAACTTGCCTCTATCCGTGTAGCCGGAAGGTATTTCGGTTAGCAGTTAACCCTTGACACCGCCCAAGGCAATACCTTCGATTACGTTCTTTTGACCAATGATGAAAATAATAAGCAGCGGCAGGATAGCCGAAACCGCAGCCGCCATGATCAGGGAGTAGAACTCACCGTTCAGAGAGGCGAATTTCTGCATGGCCAGCTGGATGGTGTACCATTTGTCCGAGCGGATAAAAATCAACGGGTTCTGGTAGTCGTTCCAGGTCCAGATAAACCGGAGTATGGCATAGGTGGCCACAGACGGACGGACCAGCGGCAGGGCAATCTGCCAGAAGATGCGGGCATGGCTGGCGCCGTCGATTTTGCCGGATTCAATATATTCCGTGCTCAGGCTCATGAAGAACTGGCGCAGCATGAAGGTTCCCAGCACGCTGAAGCAGTTGATGACAACCAGGCCCAGCAGGCTGTCGAACAGCCCAATGTTGCGGTAGAGAATGAACTGGGGAACCAGGATGGCTTGTCCGGGCACCATGTAGGTGGCCAGAATCAGCAGGAACATACCATTGCGTCCCTTAAAATCGATCTTGGTGAAGCCGTATGCCGCCAGAGCGGACACCACACAGGAAATGGCTGTTGTAGCCACAGCCACGATGATGGAGTTAGCGTAATACTTGTAGAACGGGTTAGCCCCCAGCCAGATTTCCTTATAGTTGGCAATGGCATTCCAGCGCTGGGGAATCCACTGAATGGGATAGGAGAATACGTCGGATTCCACCTTGAAGGATGCGGAGAGCATCCATACGAAGGGGAGCAGGAACAGAATACTGATAATCAACAGCAGAATAGTTCCGATAAGCTTCTTTATACTGAACGGTTCCTTAATGCCTGAATCCATAGGAAAGTCCCCCTTTTAGTAATTGACCCATTTCTTCTGAGCGGCCCACTGGATCCCGGTAATGATCAGCACGCAGGCAAACAGCACCACGGCGATGGATGACGCATAGCCGACCCGGAGGCTGACAAAGGCTTCATCATACAAGTACCAGACCAGCATGCTGGTGGAGCGCATCGGACCGCCGGCGGTCATAACCGCAATCAAATCAAAGGCCTTGAAGGAGGAAATAACACCGGTGATCAGCAGGAAGAAGGTCGTCGGTGAAAGCATTGGAATGGTGATATGGCGCAATTGCACCCAGGAGCTTGCCCCGTCGATGTCGGCAGCCTCGTACAAATCTTTCGGAATCGATTGCAAGCCCGCCATGTATACGATCATGTTATAGCCGATGGAAATCCAGACGGAGATCATCATTACGGAAATCAGGGCAAAGTTGGGGTCCGCAATCCACTTGGGCGGATTGTCGATGCCGATGGACATCAGGAACTGGTTCACCGGACCGGAGGACGGATGGAACAGCACCTGCCAAACAATGGCGACCGCCACTACACTGGAAATGTACGGCATGAAAAAAGCAACCTTGAAATACGACTTCATGTACACGTACTTGTTAATGAGAATGGCCAATGCCATGGAGACGGCCAGATAAGCAGGCACGGTCAGCAGGAAGATCAGGTTGTTGCGCATGGAAATATGGAAGGTTTCCTCACGGAACAGCCGGGAGAAGTTGTCCAGTCCGATCCAGGTAATCCCTTTAAAGCCTTGGACAAAGTTCCAGTCGGCGAGACTGAGTACAAAGGTGGCAATGATGGGCAATAAGGTCAATACAACCAGCCCGATCATCATGGGGCTGACAAACAGGAGACCGGAGATGGTTTCTTGTCTGCGCAAATTGCTTGCCTTATGCTTGGCATGTTCGGATTTCATGTTCGCGTTCACCTCTCGCAATAGGATTCTGCTCTTTCAATTTCATTCGATGCTTTGAATTATAATGAATATCGGAAGATGCCAGATAACGCTATTTTGATATTTTCAGACTCAATTTTGACATCTTGCAGGATGGCTGTATGTCCTTCGCACAGATTGTCGTATAATGAATGCAGGCTGACGATTCCCATTTTTCCATTTGAATGGAGGCTTCTCATAACTCATGAACCTGTTTCCCTTGCCCATTCAGCAAAACCCGCTTAGGACCAAATCCGATCTCCAGACCGCATTCCAGCAGCTTACCGTTCCGCTTATGCCCTTTTATTCCGCAGGCAAAGCCGGACTTACACTGGGCAGCACCGGCACCAGCTACAGCGGAAGCGTCGCCGCGATGGAGGGCTTCTCCCGGATCCTGTGGGGTCTTGTCCCGCTTTTGGCCGGCGGTGGAACAAGCCCGCTGTGGGATATATACATGGAAGGCATCAAAAACGGCACCGATCCCGGACACGGGGAATACTGGGGTGCGGCAGGAGATTACGACCAGCGCAGTGTGGAAATGGCTGCCTTCGGCCTGGCGCTTGCTTTGGCTCCCGGGAAGCTTATTGAAGGTCTCGGCCAGGAAGGACTGGAGCGGCTGACAGCTTGGCTGGCTCCGATCAATAACCATAAGCTGTGGGATTGCAACTGGCTTTTGTTCCGGGTTATGGTGCAGATGGGCTTCCGCAAAGCAGGCCTGCCCTATGATCAAAAGCTGACGGAGGAAACCCTGGACGCTATCGAGCCCTTCTATATGGAGGACGGCTGGTATGCCGACGGCTTGAAGGGCCAGGCTCACAGTGATTATTATGTACCTTTTGCCATCCATTATTACGGATTGCTGTATGCCACGTTTATGGAGGAGGAGGACCCCGTCCGCTCCAGGCTTTATAAAGAAAGAGCTGCCCTGTTTGCCGGACAGTTCATTCACTGGTTCGCCGAGGACGGGGCAGCCCTGCCGTACGGACGCAGTCTGACCTACCGCTTCTCCCAGGCCGCCTTCTGGAGCGTGATGGCCTTCGCCGGTTTGGATGCGCCTTATTCCATGGGCGTGATGAAGGGACTTGTTCTGCGGCATCTGCGCTGGTGGTTCGCCCAGCCGATCTTTACCCCGGATGGCCTGCTGACTATCGGGTATGCCTATCCCAACCTGGTGATGGGCGAAAACTATAATTCACCCGGCTCCTCCTATTGGGCGATGAAGAGCTTTCTGCTGTTGGCTCTGCCGGACGACCATCCTTTCTGGACGGCGGAAGAGGAAGCATTGCCCAAGCTGGAGACACTCGTTGTGCAGAAGGCGCCCCACCTGGTGCTCTGCCGCCAGCCGAATATCCCGCATGTGACAGCCTTCAATTCCGGGCATACCTCCTCCAATGAGCATACCCATACGTCTGCCAAATATGAGAAGTTCGCTTATTCCACCTTCTTCGGGTTCAGTGTGCCCCGTGCAGAATGGGGGCTGGCCCAAGGTGCATTTGACTCCATGCTGGCTCTGGCGGAGGGGGACAATCTGTACCGGGTGAAACGCCGCTGCGAGGAGACCCGGGTGGAAGCAGGGTTTATCTTCACCTGCTGGAAGCCGTGGCCGGATGTGGAGGTGTGCACCTGGATCATCCCGGGCCTGCCGTGGCATGTGCGGGTGCACCGGATCACGACCGGACGGGTACTGGACGGCGCCGAGGGCGGCTTCGCCTTGGGCATTGAAGGTCCCGGCTCCGGCGGGCGTGTTCCCGGCAGTGACGGCAAACCGGCGCGGCCATACAGCGCCGTGCCGCCGCTTGGCGCGGAGGGCGGGATCGGCGGCCAAGCGGCGTATGCCGCCTACGGCAGAGGCGCCAGCGGCGTGAAGCTGCTCTACGGCAGCGGTCAAGCCGAGCTAGTGACGCCCCAGGCCAACACCAACCTCATGGTGAACAGGACGGTGATTCCCACCGTACGCACTCATGTGGAGCCCGGCACCACCGCATGGTTGGCGGTGGCCGTTTATGGAGAGGCGTTCGGACCGGAGGGCTGCGGCGCCGGAGAATGGACTGCCGCTCCCACCGCTCAGGTGGTGGATGGGGAGCTGCTGATTTACACCGCTGCCGGCACCGTGGATGAGCCGATGTTCCGGGTCCGCCTGGACGTGTGAAGGAACGTATACCTGTCAAAAAGCACTGCATCGGCAGCAAAAAAACCGCTGGGGAATGGAATTCCCTGACGGTTTTTTTTGCTGCCCGAGTGGAATAGTAACAAAAGCATTTACTGCAAGATCCATCTCGTTTATGAAGGAGTCTATCCAATGGAAACCTTTGTTTCAATATTGCTGCTTATTCCTTGGCTGGCTGTTGGATTTTTGAACAAGCACAAGCTGAGGCAGTTTATTTCGGTAGCGTTTTTTAGCAGCTTGATCAATATAGTCGCCTATCTATTCGGCGATTATATGGAATGGTGGACAACCTACCAATCCTTCCCCATGTTGGGGAACATCCCTACCTTTGTGCTTGGCTTCTCCCCCGTTGTTTCATTGTTCGTATTTTATTTTGCTTATCCTAACCTTTGGCTCTTCCTGGGGACGAATCTGGCGCTGGATGCCCTGCAGGCTTATATCGTCGGACCTGCAGTGTTTGAAAAGCTTGGTTTCTATGATATGACCGGAGCCGGCAACACCGGTTTATATTTGGTTCTGACCAGCTTAATCCCGGTTGTTTATATATACCAGCTGTGGTACGACAAGGGCCGTTATACGAGCGACGATATAACTGGAATTCCCCGCTTGACCGGCATCTACCGGAAAGCCCGGTAATAGGCTTCGTTCACCCATGCCGCAGGATCATAACCCCGTGCCCGTCCACCGATGCCGAACCTGTTACCCGGCTTCCGGTCAGCAGATCAGCAGCAGACAACGCGCCAAGATCAATGGAAGCAGCGGCAGGATTATGGTTCAGCACAAAGGTGAACACTGTCCCCTCCTTCTTCCGCTGCACCAGCTCAATGCCTGCATCGGCCATGAAGGGAGCAGCCACGCCGCTTTGCGCGCATAAGGTCCGGCAGAGATCCGCGATCAACCTGTCCTCTGCGTCAGCCGCCACATAATAAGCTTTGCCTGCACCGAACTCATTGACGGTGAGCGCCGGCATTCCGGCGTAGAAATCATCGCCGTACACCGCCAGGGCCTTGGCTCCCTCCAAGTGGAGCAGATCACACAGCAGGCCGCATTCGTACTCCCCTTGAACCTGCCCGAAGCCTCCCTGCAGCACCATCCGGTTCCTCATCTCCGGCAGCAGGCTGTCGATCTCCTCCACCCAGATGCCCAGCAGCTTCCGCAGCTCGCCCGGGTATCCCCCCAGCTTCACCCGGTCGTTCTCGTCCACAATGCCGCTGAAAAAGGTAGTGACGAAGGTGCCGCCGCTCTTAACATAAGCCTCCAGCCGTTCAGCCACACCGGGCTTCATCATATACAGCACCGGAGCGATCACCATATTGTACTTGGAGAAATCCTCCAAGGGGCTGATCACATCCACGCCGATGTGGGCATCATAGAAGGCCTTGTAATATTTCTGGGCCTGCTTCAAATAGTCCAGATCCACACTGGGGCCGCTGGTAATCTCCACGGCATTCCATGTGTCAATATCAAACAGCAGCGCCACCTGGTTGTCCGATACCGCATCCAAGAGCGTAGCCCCAAGCGCCTCCAGCTCCCGGCCCAGCTGGGCGCATTCCCGGAACACCCGGGTGTTGCCGTGGCCCACATGCTCGATGACGGCGCCATGGTATTTCTCGCAAGCGCCGAAGGACCGCCGCAGCTGGAAGAACATCACCGTATCGGCGCCATGGGCCACCGCCTGGTAGCTCCACAGGCGCATCACGCCCGGCCGCTTCAAGCTGTTGTACGGCTGCCAATTCTGCTGGCTGGGGGTTTGCTCCATCAGCATAAAAGGCTTGCCGTCCTTCAGCCCCCGCATATAATCATGCCTCATGGCTACATTGGTCATGGGCTCATTCATTTGCGGATAGCTGTCCCAGGAGACCACATCCATTTGCTCTCCCCATTTTTTCAAGTCCAAGCCGTTAAACAGCCCCCAGATGTTCGTGGTAATGGGAATGTCCGGCGTAACCGCCTTAATGGCATCGTACTCCGCCTGATAACAAGCCAGAATGGAATCAGACATAAAACGCTTGTAATCCAGCATCATCCCCTGGAAGCAGCGGTTGTCCCCGTTCAGATTGGAGGGCGGTACAATTTCCTCCCAATCGTATACGGTGTGTCCCCAGAAACTCATATTCCAGCGTTTGTTCAGCTCCTCCACGGTCCGGTAACGCTCCTTCAGCCATTCCCGGAATGCTGCCGCACATTGCTCACAATAACAATGAGGTCCGTATTCATTGGCCACATGCCAGATCAGGAGGGCCGGATGCTCCTTGTACCGCAGCGCCATCCGCCGGGCCAGCTCCACCGAGAAACGGCGGTATACCCCGCTGTTCGGGCAGAAGTTCACCCGGGAGCCATGGGTCCGCTTGTTCCCGTCAATGTCCACCGGTAAAACCTCGGGATACTGCCGCGACATCCAGGCGGGCTGGGCGGCGGTGGAGGTGGCCAGGCAGGCGTAAATGCCATTTGCCGCAACAAGATCAAGAATCTTATCCAGCCACTCAAAGGAATAGGTGGTTTCGTCCGGCTGAAGCTTGGCCCAGCTGAACACCGGCAGGGTCACAATATTAATGCCTGCTTCCTTAAAAAGCCGCATATCCTCGTGCCAGATCTCCTCCGGCCATTGATCGGGGTTGTAGTCGCCGCCATACCAGATGGACGGGAGCTTGGGATTTATCATGGAAACAATCCTCCGTTTCGTTTGATCATTTACTGAAAAGCACTTACTGAAACCCATTTCATGAAATGGGTTTCACTCGTAAGCAGAGCAACGCCACAGCAGCGTCCCCTTCTCCCCTTCATCTTAAAGCAGGCCCATCCTCCGGTCAATCCCTCACTTTTCCCACAACCGTCACAGAGCCCGTGCTTTGCCGGCAGATCAGCCGCGGCTCCAATACGGTCAGCTTCCTTACCTTTTCTCCGCTGACCATCTGGTGCAAAATCTGTACCGCCTGCTCACCCAGAGCATGGGAATTCTGCGACACGGTGGTCAGCTCAGGCGTAATAGAGCTTGCCAGCAGGGTATCGTCAAAGCCTGTAATGGACAGCTCGCCGGGAATCTGCACCCCCGCCTCCAAAGCCGCCTTCACCGCGCCAACGGCCACGTTGTCATTTACGCACATGACAGCCGTGGGCCGCTTTTCCAGCGCAAGAACCTTCCTCATCAGTTCCCGGCCGGACCCGATAGAGAAGCCCCCATACAGAACCGTGTCCGGCCCGAACGGCAGGCCGTTCTCCTCCATAACCGCCTTTAAAGCCTGCACCTTTTGCACAGTAGCTGTAATAGAGCGTTCTCCCCCGATGAAACGAAGCTCCCGGTGTCCGAGATCAATCAGGTGCTGCGCCACCAGCCGGAAGCCTGCGGCTTCATCTGTGACCACCCGGGACAGAGAAACCCGCGGCATATTGCCGTTAACCAGCACCATAGGCAACCGGGCAGCGCAATCCGCCAGCTCCTGTGCCAACTCGGCCTTGGAGCGGACCTGGTTGATTCTCCCGCCGAGAAAAATGATCCCGTCCACCCGTTTTTCCTGCAGAAGAGCCAGGTATTCGGATTCCTTCTCCTGCGCTCCCATGGTATTGCACAGGAAAATGGCGTAGCCCCTTGCCCGGGCCTCCTTCTCCGCACCAAGAAATACCTCCGGAAAGAAAGGATTCCCAATATCCGGCATAATCATTCCGATCATGCCGCTTTCCTTCTTGATCAGGCTGCGGGCCAGAGCATTGGGCTGGAACTGGTGCTTATTAATCACCGCAAGCACCCTCTCCCGGGTGCTGGCCTTGACGGGGGCGGTGCCGTTTAAGACCCGGGAAACGGTCGCAACCGAAACCCGGGCCTCGTGGGCGATATCGTAGACGGTTATTTGCTTCATGAATGAATCCCTCTCGTATCCTAAAGTACATCGTATGTCCGATTATAGCATGAATGGAGGAGATTCATTCAATAGGTCTAGGTCAATTGCCGTAAATCCTGACCTCCCACAGTCTGGGTGTATACCAGTTGTTCGGATTGTTATGGAGCACCGCTTTGACCATATTGATCCGCACATAGCGGGCCGAAACCGATAGGGCATCGGAGGTAAAGCCATAGGTTGTGTTAGTGGTGCGGTCCAGAGCCACCGTCCAATTGACGTTATCCGTGCTGGTTTCAATTTTGTATTGGTAGTACCCCTCGGAGCCCTTCATCATCCACCAGGAAATTTGAACATTTTTGACCGTTTTGGCGGCGCCAAGATCCACCTTCCACCAATGGGGCCACGTCGCCCCGGTGCCGGTCCATTCCGTTTGGTAGTTCCCGTCATTGGCATAGCCGGCCGGATTGCTTCCCGCCGCGGATTGGGCCGTTGCAGGCTTTCCCTGGGACAGCAGCGTACCGTTGGGCATACCGGTTACCACACCTGTAGCCGCATCAAGGCTGATGGAATCGTAATAATCCATGGTTGCAGTGGTTCCGTTCAGCGTCAGAGGCAGCCAGACATACCGGGAATCCCCCAATGCACCGGATTTCCAGCGGTCCCCGGCATACAGGTAGGAGGTTGTGCCGGTCCCTTGAACGGTGAAGATGAAGGCGGGCTGCGAATAAAAGGCGGATGAGTTGCCGATGGGCTTTAATTCCGACCATGGCCCGTTGATGCTGGCTGCCGTGGAATACATGGCCTGGTTGGGATACCAGCCGGTGGCTCCGGAGGTAATCAGGTAATAAGTCGAACCCTTCTTCACGATAGCCGGCGCTTCCCGGTGGTCCCCTTCATAGATCATGTTCAGCTCGGAGTCGATGGCCAAATAATCGGAGGTCAATCTATATAAGCGGAGGTTATAGTTATTGTCGGAGGAGGAGAAGAGATAAGCCTTCCCGTCCGTATCTTTAAAAATCGTCATATCCCTGGAAGCGTTTCCATTTGGCTGAAAGCTTCCACGATACGTAAACGGCCCCACCGGTGTGGACGAGGTGGCCACGGCAACCCTTGCCAGTGTATAACCCGCTCCGTCCTCATAATGCGCCCACATGACATATTGACCTGTCGCTTCGTTATATATGACCTTGGGCCGTTCGATTTTCGCAACCTCCAGCTCCGGGTTGGAGGTGGTTTTCAGCGCATAGCTGCGCCACGTCCAATTTTTCAAGTCCGTGGAGGAATACACACATACCGCTTTAAAGTTGGCGCTGTTGTGTAT
>JAQSYT010000152.1 GCA_029256065.1 Paenibacillaceae bacterium | reverse complement strand
CATTAGGAGATTCTTTTCGTTTTGGCTACCTTTTTTTGCCTTCATTCGCCATGTTAGGCTCGATGCAACGCCAGTGCTCACACTTCCGGTAGCCTGCAATGGGACACTGTCAGTGCAGCCCCAAAAGGACTCCGGCAGCCATTTCTGCAAGCGCGTGTCTGACAACTCAGGGGAAGCAGATAATGCCCGAATTGTCGTTCCAGGCAAGGCATCTTCGTTTGAGTTCACCGGGGGTACGGCGTCTCATCATGCTTCACCTTAACCCCCGCCAGCTTCTGCGGCTCAAGCAGCTCTGTGGCGTCATCACTCGCCAAATGATCCCGATCGGGTTGTAAATAATCCGTTTCGGGTTATTTGTGTTTCTGCTGCCTTTGTTAAAATAAGAGCTGGAACGGGGAGAAAAAACAAGGAGGAACATAGAGATGTGGGGGAAACGGCATTGGCCGGGGTGTCGGTGGTCTATCCGCTGTCCCAGATCAGAGTGGCGCTGGGCTCTCTGATTGGTGTGGGAGCGGGATCAGTGCTGAGCATCGCCATCGGCGCCAGGAACAGTCAGGCGCAGAAGCGGCTCCTGGGCAATGTAAACTTCCTCTCGATTATTGCCGCTATCCTTTATATGGCGCTAGGGCTGCTGTTTTCCCGGGAGCTGGCGGAGATGATGGGCGGCAAGGAGGAGGCGCTTATTCTGGGTGACCGGTATTTCCGCATTACCATCCTGGGGGCGTTCTTCTGGATTTACGGGCTGGCGGGCAATATGATTATCCGGGCCGAAGGCAAAATGAAAACAGCGGCGTGGATGATGGGCGTTGGCCTGGCTGTGGACGCTGTGTTCAAATATTTATTTGTGGGTATGCTGGACTGGGGAGTGGAAGAAGCGGCCTGGGCCACCAATATCGGGATGGTGACATATACGCTGTTGGGCTGGATTTACTTCGGCGGGAATACCCCGTCCTTCCGCTCCAAGCTGGCTTCTGTACGGTGGGACAAGGATATCGGCAGCTCGGTGCTGCGGCTGGGTCTGTCCTCGCTGATTATGAGTGTGATGAGCCTGGTGCAGGCCGTGTTTGTCTTTAATGCCCTGTCCAAACACGGGACAACGGCAGATGTGGCCTTTTATGGAGTGGTCTACCGGATTTTCACCTTCCTGCTGACACCTATTTTCGGATTAATACGGGCCCTTCAGCCTGTTATCGGCATCAATTACGGAGCCGGGGAGTATGAGCGGGTGATCCGGTCTTACCGGATTTTTGCAGTGGCGTCCATGCTGCTGACGCTGCCCTTCTGGATCATCTCCATGAACGCGCCCGGACCAGTGCTGGGGCTTATGCTGAAGGATCAGATATTTACCGCCGGGCAGTTGTTCGGCCAATTCCGCATCTATATGGCAATTCTGCCGGTGCTTTCATTTATCTTCATGGCCATGACCCTGTTTCCGTCCATCGACAAAGGAAAGCCTGCGGCGCTGATCGGGATCGCCCGGCAATTGGTGTTCTACGTGCCGATGATGCTGCTCCTGCCTCCGGTTATGGGAGTTTCAGGCATCTATGTGGGCTCTTTTGCCATCGATGCAGTCATTGTAATCTGGACGGTTCTGATGGTGAAGAAGGAGTTCCGCCAGCTGCGGAGCTTAAAGCAGCAGATACCTGCTGGGCCTTTGAATCAAACGGTGTAACGAACAAACCAGGGTTTTCATGAAAAAAAAGAGCGGGCTATCTTTTCGATAACCTGCTCTTGTTCTTGATTTTTGGCCCTGCCCCTTAACTTAATGACATTGACCGGATAAGACACCTTTTTTTTCTGCCTGTCAAGGCTGCGCCGGTTCATGTGTTGACATGGACAGCCTGTAGGTTAAGCTCCCGCTGGTTTTGATAACCAGCATCTGCATCTGATAGCTGAAAGCGCTGAAGTTCTTTTGCACAAGATTAGCCTCGGCCGTTTCATCAAAGGTAATTTCCAGCACAGCATTTCCGCGAACAAGCTTGACGATTCCGTCAGCTTGTGTGATTTGATCTTCCGGTAAAACCATTAACGGTATATGCTCTTCGAATGCTCCTTGATGTTGAACCGCAACCGCAATCCCATCCTCTTCATATTTGACCGTCTTATTACCCGCCGTCCCCAAGCTGTATTGCATCTCCATATCGCCCTGCGCCACATCTCCGTATCCGACCGCCGGCTGAAGGGTCTGACCGTCTACGGTATAGGACGGCGTTAAACTGTCATTCTCATACACCCTTCCGGCAGCGGGATTGATCGTTCCCCATGACAGATTACGGCTGGATGTCAGGGAGCCTTCATTCTGGCTGGACACCATAATTCCGCCTTCCGGATGCCAAAGCAGCCCGGGACCGAAAACCTGCAAATTCCCCCTTTGCAAGCCGACATTAAACGTCGCATAATAGTCAGGTCTGCGCAAATAAGTAAACTGCAGCCCGCTCCGGTCGTCAACCCGCTGATGGTTAAATCTGTCTCTGGCCAGATAAGGGAGCATTTGAATGGCGGCAGCCCGCTCGCTTTCCAGCGGGTAGTAGCCGCTCAGCATTCTGTTGTAAAGGCCGTACGGATTGTAAGCATTATCTGTCCCAATCGGCAAATCCGGCACATTCGGCCAGATGCCGTCTTTTGCGATGTCGCTTTTCGCCTGCGCCGCTTCAGCCGCAATTTCCTCTTGCGTTCTTACGAACGCCCGGGCAATCGGAAGCTTCTCGGCCAGCGGAATATCCTTCCGTTCGACGATGCCGGAGGCAGTTCGCCGGGAAGGCGCAGCATTAGCCGTGAAAAACGCGCCGTTCGGCTCAATGACCAAATTGTAGGACAACCAGTCATAAAAAGCGCGTTCTTTCTCCAAAAATGGCTGTTCAAGATCTGTATTTTTAAAGTAATGATAGCCGATAAGATCATTTTGCAAATGTACTCCGAGATTATAGCCCATATCAAATCCGTCGGCCTCATAGTAAAATCCTGCGGGGCTAATAAACTCGCTGGCCGATTGAGCAAACCGCACCCGCATCTGCTGTTCGATTGCCGGATCGGGGTGATAGGCCAAGTATGCCGCTGCGGCCGACCAGATCAGTGTGAACTGATTGGTATAGGATCTGCCGTAGCTCCACATTTCCTCATCGTTTAATACATAAGTGATTGCTTTGCGCGAAGCCTCCGCTACTCTGTTGTATAGCTCTTCGTTGATCGAAGGGAAAGCCGGATCTGCCGCCTTGGCTTCATTCAACAAACGGACCGTCTGGCCCAAAAACTGCACGGCAAACGAGGTTCCGGCCAAATTGTAAGTCTCCCAGCCATACTCCGAAAAAGCCCCTTCGGCGCTTTGCAGAGACAGCAGATGCTCCAGCACTTCTTCCAGACGGTATTTTACCTCAGGCATCCCGTAATAAATGTTCCACGAAGCCGAATGGGTATAGAAATACGCAAACCATAAATGGTTTTCCTGAACCCGCGCATTGTAAGGGAAATTGACCGCCGGACTGCGGTGCACCGAAATATCGATAAATCCCCGGTTGGGCTCCGTAAGCCGGACTGCGTTGGCAATTGTATGGAAATGGTAGTAATAATACGGAATGCCACGTCGGTCCTTATTCCAAACCCGGGGCGAAATGAAGTCCTCATAGGCAAAATCGTCCTTATCGATCAAGCTGAAATCCGGTGCGGGGACAAGCCCGAGATCATCCGTCGCAAGCGTGGCCGGACCCAATACTTTGGTGCTGTCATTGCCTGCGCCGGCAACAATGTGAAATCTGTATTCCGTTTGCGGCTTTAAGGCTGTGAACGTATACGTGGTTCCTGCTGTTTGAACCGCCTCGCTGTCATTTTTATACACATGGTACACCACACCCGGATGATCGTTTATTTCTGCGATATGGGGCCAGGTAACCGTAATCTGATCCAATTCGGTTGCCGCTGCCGTAATGGATGCGTTGGCAGGCCAATTTAGCGTCAGAATGACTGTATCATGGAACAAGGCCCGGGCTTGAGCCAGTTCGTCATAAGCTGCCTGCAAGGTGGCCGGCGTCGCGGCCGAATCATCTGCTGCGGCTCGTGCGGCAGCGATGGCAGCCGCAAACGCTTGGACCTCCTGCAGCGGATATTGTCCCGGATTCGTGCCGATCACTGCGCTGTCGAGGGCAGCCTGAGCTCCGGTAATTTCATCGAGGAGTGCCTTCAGGCTGTGCTCTGCGGCGTACAGCGTCGTTTTACCGATTTGAATCGCCCAAGTGCTGGGATGGTTCGACGTATCGCCGAAAATGATTTTAACATATTTCGTTCCGGCAGGCAGCCATGAGGCTTCCCAGTTTATTTTCCCCCATCCGCCGACCTTCGGCTGGGTACTGACGATTTTGATGTAGCCTGTATACGGCGTATAGACGATGTTATCGGCAGAAACCTCGAAGGCCATATCTCCCGGAAGCCGTCCCCCGGCACCTGTGTTGTACCAGGTTTCTACATCGAAGCCGGTCCATTCATAAGCAGCCGTATGCTGCACCTGATAAATCACATAGGCTTCCGCCTCGGAGGTTTTATATAACCTGGAAGCATCGCCATTGTATCTTTCCGGACTGCTCGCGCTTATATTGATATTCGGTGTCTTCATGAATACTTTGGAAAAATCCACGCTTTCATCGACTAACGCCAATCCCTCAGCCTTTGATATCCCTTCAACATGCATCATACTCCATACACATCCGATAATCGCAAGGATCACTATAGCCAACCGCGGAAATAAAGGATGCTGCATGGTGTTGCTTCGGGCCGCGCCGGGGCGGGCTGCATGATTGGGCATGATATACGCCTCCATGTTCCAAATTGTTCCTTACCCTAATACCTTCACTCTTTCACCCTCAACTCCAGAACGATATACATTTCATCCGCCGGCATGACGATTTTACTGCCGTTCCCATCATCTATTATGGAAACGCAGCTCCTTTCGGGATACAGCTGCCTCACAGCCTTCGCTGCGACCCCAACCCCGTTCCTCTGCAAAGCTCCAACAAACTGCTGCCCGACTAATGGGTGCTGGTTCAAAAGATGGACATCATACACATCTCCACTGCTGCGAATGGATACTTTGACGTTCCGGGGCAGCCCCTGAACGTGAACAGGCGGATGGGCATACTGATCCATCAGACTCTGAAGCAATGCCACGGGCCAATGAAGAGGCTGGCTTCCCTGTTGGGCGAAGCCCGTTTCCAGCAGCACAGTGGATTGGCACATGCCAAAGATATCGAAGCAAAATAAGATCACCTGCCCAAGTCCCAAGCGGTGTCGCACAATGGCCGGACCGGATGCCGTGTTGCCCGGAGGCGGAGTCCGCCATGCCATCCATCTCCCTTCCGGCACATTCTCCGCAATCACAGGTTCTGCAAACTGTGCCAGCGCATCCGCCGCCGTCGCCTGAACGATCAGCTTTGAGCCGCATACCGAGAGGGGGAGTTGTGGAAGGCCCCATTCTGCCGGCGCAGCTTCCGCCCGGATATACCGGGTGATCCCCTTAGGAGGCTCCTCCTGTGTCTGGCCCTTAATACGGACACCAAGCAGCCGATCCGCCGCTTCCGTATTTCGCTCCACGCCTGATTGCAAAACTGGAACACCCGGCAGGCTCATAATCAACGTGCCGCCCTGCTGCACATATTCAGTAAGCCCGGCCCACGCCGAATCGGAAATCACCCTGCAATCGGGCGCCAGCAGCAGCGGCTTTTCGCGGGCCGGATGGATCAGAAGCTCCCGCAGGCATTCCTCCCTGATCACTTTGTATCCCCTGTGTTGGGAGGAGGCAAGGGCCATTGAGGCTTCCATACCCTTCAAATGACCGGAGCCGCGCTCCCACCAGTACGCCATATAAGCCTTGCGGTCGGGATCGTACCTGTGGGAGTCGCAGCTGTACAATATGGCTATATCTGCAACGGGCAGTCCCTTGCTCCAATACGGTTCGACCTCTTGCACCTTGGCGTAAGCCTGACCGATCCGGCGGCACTCATTGGGGAGAAGAGAACCATCCGGCAGCATGGACTCGCTGTACCAGAACGGCCTGGACCCCTGCATACCGATGGCCAGCAGCTCTCCTGCCGCTTGGTCGGCGGGGAAGCTGTCGTAGACCACTCCGATATTGCCGGGCCCGATCTGGGCGTTATTCATCACATCCCTGGCAAATGCAGCAGAGTAATAGTTGCCGGCCCAAGGCTCCGCAAAGTGGTAATCAAGCAGCCTTCTCACCCCGTCGGGCATATTCGCATTGCAGCCATTGGAGGTAAAGGCCGTACCGGGGCTGACAGCGTCTATGAGCTCCCGGATTCGCAAGGCGAACGGAAACCAATAATGCTCCGCTTCATAGTCCTGGAGTTCTCTCCAGCGGTGATGCACCTCATCGCCGACCGGCATGGGGCGTCCCGTCACTTTCCGGTAGTGTTCCCTGCAGCTCCCGCAGAAGCACAGCACGGATGGGAAGCAATCAAAGAACAATCCCGCCGGACGAAACAACTCCAGAATCTCCCTGACAGAGCGGCACATATAATCCAGATAGCCGTGGGCCGGAGAAATGGAGCATCGCTTCCAACGTCCTCCCGCCGTGTAGAGGGCACCCCATGGATCGACTGCAATCCACTCGGGAAACCGTCTTGCCGCTTCCTCATCCGTGTCCACGATATAATACAAACAGACATCGATGTCCAGCGATTCCGCCAATTCCATCAGCTCGCCGACATAATTGAGCCCCACCTCCTTCAACGCCGGATGCTCAAACCCTGCCTTACTGGGATAATACGAGAAGCCCCAATGGTCCTTCGCATAAACCATGATGTGTCCAGACGGGCCTGCCGGAGGAATTCCCGATATTGTTCCCGGTCAAAGCCTTTAAAGGCAACCTCGGGGATAGCCGGCCGGTGGTGGTCGATCAAATAACCCCTCATTCCCTCCATGACCATATTCCTTGTCTTCACTGTACCCGCCCCCCGTCTTGCATCCATTCCAGCAGCTGGACGATTTCAACTCCGGCAAGCATGACGATGCCTATTCCATGGGTATCGTTAAGCAGCGGCAGCAAGCCCGTTTTGTAGTAATCATGGTCAAAGGAGTACCACGAGCCTCTGCATACGCCGTGGACATTGCCCTGTTTATCGATGCCGAACCGTTCTATCCCGCTCCAGCCCGACAGCACCTCCTTGAACAATTGATCCGTAAGCTTCAGCCAGCCTAATCGCAACCCGCGCGCCAGGGCATAAACAAACATGGCAGAGCAGGAGGTTTCTTCGTAGGACTCCGGGTCGGTCAAGACTTGGCGCCATAACCCGTTTATTCCCTGAAGCTTCAGAATGCAGCGCGCATAGTGGCCGTAAAAATCCAGCAGCCGATTCCGGTCCTCATGGTCCGGCGGCAATACCTCCAGCAGCTCGGACAGAGAGAATAGCACCCATCCATTTCCGCGTCCCCAAGGGATGCCTGTGCGTACCCCGAAGCTCACATTGTACACATGGGACATAACGCCGAGCTCCGGTATCTCCAGATAGGTCCGGTACAGCAAAAACTGTTTTGCGGCATCGTTGATGTACCTCTGGTCGCCTGTGAGCCGGTAATACCGGCATAGGAATGGAACACTCATATACAGATCATCCGCCCATAAGGTGGCCGACAGAGGTGATTTCCGGTACAGCGCCCCGTCCGGCAAGCGGCTCTGCCGCTGGGAGATGTAGGCGGCAATCGTATCGGCGGCGGCGACAGCTCCCTCCAGCCTGTCTTCCAATTGTGCCTCCAGCATGGCTGCACCGAATGAGCCGCAATCGTCAAGGGTGTCGATATGGGAAAGCTGGTGGTTGATGCCCGGCAGCCCATACTGTTTTTTGTCCCACAAGGTATAGTCGTAATAGGACGTACACAGCTCCAGATGCCCCCGGGCATATCCGGAGATATCGGGTCTCCCTAACAGGTGTCCGGTCTTCAGCAGACCGTACAGGGTGACCCCCAACGGATAATTCCATTTTCCATACCGGTCATTTTCCAGACTGGGCCTCACCCAAGCCTCCGGAGCATCCACCCTCCAATAGGCTGGTTCGAGCGGATCTCCAAGGAGATTGTTCATTCCCGCCTCCGCTATACTGTCTTCCGGACTGTATTCCGCCGGGAAAGATCCGGCATACAGCCAGCTGTCCGGACTTCCCAATACAGCAACGCCCTGGAGCCATTCCATCTTCTTGCCATGGTGCCGGATTTCCAGCTCGAAGCCCCAATCCTTCTCCCCGCAATAGTTTACAACTATCACATTCCCAATGCCGAAGGGTACCTGCAGGGGCACCTCGAATTTTCCCCCGCTCTCCGAGCAGTACACCGGCTTGCCGTCGAGGAGAACCCGTATGGCGCCGAAGCTGCTGCCTGTCAGTATATACTCCCCCAAGCCCTTCCCGCAGAAAGCCATTTTCGCCCACCCCACAGCGGAGAACCCCGGCTTGATGCCGAAGAGGCGGCTCAATTGTCCTTGCTCCCGTTCTGGCCCCGTCCATTCCCGGCGGGGATGCCACTTTACCTTACAGTCTGTCTCCGACCAGCCCTCATGCGGCAGTTGGTCCGGACGGAGCCGCTCCTTCAGCAACCCCGTATAGATCCAGCCCATCTGGCCGCTGCGCTCCACGCCGGGACACAGGAACAGCATATAGCTCCATTTCGCCCAGGGCGGTCCGAACTCCCCGCCGAAGCCCGAGCTTCTCTTCGTAAATTGCAGTGTGATGTGGGTCCAGCCCTTCTCCAACCGGATGGTCCATTCGGCGTACCGCGACTGGATGATTTCCACTTCATAGGACGTCCGGTGAACCTCCTTTCCGTTGATGAACAGAACCGTGGGACAAGATGGGTTCAAATGTATAACAGCACTCGTTTCGCTGTCGGACCAAACGCGCGAGCACGCATAGACTACATCGCCATCCTCCGCTTCGGGGAACCTCTCGTTGAAATTGAAATTGCAATTAAACTCCTCCGTTGCGAGAATGCCATCTCTCCGGAATGTCCGGAATACAAACGGATGCGGAGGATTTTCACCGATATAACGATTCGCTACTCGGCTGATCGCCGTTCGGACTTGGGCAGCGTCACCTGCGTATGGCATCTTCATCTCCCGCGCCTCCCATCAGCGGCAGCACCGCTGAGGCAACGGACTCTGCTTGAGCCCGCTGTCCCTCCTCGTTGTAATGGTAGCCGTCCAGCGACCGATATTGACTATAACCTTCCATTGTCCGGTACAGGTCGTGTACGGTACAGCTGTGCCGCGCCGCCAACCGTGCCACCGCTTGGTTCCGTTCCAATACAAGTCCGTTGGTCTTCGGGTCAAGCTCGTTGGGCATGCCCTTCAAGGTGACCGGAGTGGACGCGGCCAGCATGGTCTTCGCATCCCCCGCCCGCTCCTGAATCCAACTGATTGCCCGGTCGAAATGCTTCTCATACTCCTCCGTGGACAGGTGCCAGCCATGAAGGCCGTTATTCAGATGTATCGCTTCATAGCGGAAGCCCGTGGGATGCTGGAGAATATAACCGATCTCGTACAGTAAGGCCGGATTGTCAACGGCTTTGGATGTGGCCACCATGTCGACGCAAACATCCTCCCCAAGCCGTTCTGCAACATAAGGCCGGAACCCTCTCGTGATCGAATCCCCGATCAAGAGAATCCGTTTCAGATCCGGCCGATCCGTCCCTCCCCACCAATAATGGCACCATTCATAACGCTCCAGCTTGCTTAACATTGGAAATCTCTCCTTTGGGCACACTTTCCAGGCCTTGTTTCGGCTATTTGGATGCATTCCAACGGTCATACGCCGTTTGATGGATTTTCACCAATTCATCTATATTCATCATTTTAAGTGTATTCACATATTTGTCCCAGTTGTCGAAGGACTCGACGCCGGCGATGAACTTGGCCTCCATCTGCTCCACATACTTCCTAATGTCGGCCGACAGAACGCTGACCCGCTGCTGGTCCTCTTGGGTCAAGGTGATGACTGGGAACGGCTCCTTTCCGTATGCACCATACTTTTCCACCGTGATGTCCGTCAAGTAAGTCCAGATTTCCGACTGCTGAATCTTATCCCGGTATTCTTTCGTAATAAACCTCGGTCCCTGCTGGATGGTCAGGTTCTTCCGGTAGTAGTCCGCCGGTGCTCCCTCCGGTAAATTGCTTCCCGCCTTGAAAACGAAGTTCGGATCATCCAGCTTGGACTGCTCCAGCACAACACCGAAGTCCATGAGCGCAGTCCCCTGCATGGAGTAGAAGTAATCCACCCAGCGGATGGTCGCTTCCGGATGCTTGTTGGTCTTCGTGATTGCAAAGTTGCCCTTGTCGGTGATAAGCGGCGACATGGGGTATACCTGAGTCTTGTTTACTGGAGAAGTCAAGACAGGCAGTACAGGGTACTTTTGTTCCAAAATATCCTCACGGGTGAGCTTCAGCACACCGTTGGGTGCATAATCCGGGAAAATCGCAATCCTATTGTCGTTCCCCTTGGCCGTAAACTCCTGAGAAGTGTGGGAGAACATGTCGTTATCCAGCAGCTTCTCCTTGTACAGCTTGTTCATATAGAGCAGATACTGCTTGTAATCGTCCATAGCCGGTACGAAGCCGACCTTGTCGTTCCTGACCTCAATTCCCACCGTTACGGCATCGTAGTTGAGAATATGTCCGAACGCGGCGAGTATCGGCCACCGGAGATTGGCTAAGTTGGCCGCCGACAACGGAACTGAATCCGGCTTTTTCTCCTTCACCGTTTTGAGCAGTGTGTACAACTGGTCCGTATTCTCCGGCAGCTTCGCAATGCCCAGTTCTTTCAAAAGCTGCATGTTGGGCCACAACCGGGGGCCATAGAGAGAATGGTCCCGATTCGTAGCCGTTCCTTGCGGCAGCGTATAGATATGTCCGTCCGGCGCCGTAATCGCCCGCCGGACATCCGGGTAGCTTTCCAGCAGCTTCTTCAGGTTCGGCGCATATTTGTCGATCAACCCCTCAAGCGGAATCAGCAAGCCTTGGCTGCCATAGTTCAGGATATCCTTATCCTTCAGTTTGCCTTTGAAGAAGAAATCGGGGAGCTGCGCGCTGGCAAATGCCAAGTTCTTCTTTTCCTCGTAATTTTCTTTAGGCGGAGTATCGAACTCGATCTTGATGTTGGTCAGCTTCTCCATTTCCTTAAACAAAATCAGGCTGTCCCACGGTCCATCGATGGCATCCTTGGATCCCATCAGCTTCAGCGTAATCGGTTCCTTCACGATGGGATATCCGGTCAACTGCAGATTCGCTCCCGCTGAAGGTACGGCAGTCGTTCCGGCTGTTGCTCCTTCTTCCTTGCCGTTTCCGGAATTTCCGGAGCATCCGGCCGCCATACCGCTTGCCAATGCCGCTGTCAACAACAAATACAACCCCTTTTTCATGTTACCCCTCCATTTGATTTTGATAGTAAAGCATCTATTCCTTCAGGGAGCCGATAAGCATCCCTTTGACGAAATAACGCTGCAGCAATGGGTAAATCATCAGCATGGGCAGTGCAGAAAAAATCATCACCACATATTTTAGCAGATTCGAGATTCGAGCCTGCTGGGCAAAAGCCTCCAGGTCATCGGATGTCTTGACCATCTGG
>JAQSYT010000151.1 GCA_029256065.1 Paenibacillaceae bacterium | reverse complement strand
GTTTTGCAGGATGAGACGGCCATTAAACCGTTTCAGGGAAAAATAACTGCAGTTTTGCATTTTCAGATACGGTGGTGTGATGCGATTCTACCCGAGACCCATTTACGCTGCTTTACCACATAAAAATTAGCCGATGACGGAGGGATGATTAGTATGGCAGTTCCTGAATTTGTTGAAAAGCTGATTGAAGAGGCTGCAGAGGCGCGTAAAAAGGCGTATGTCCCTTACTCCCGCTTCCAGGTGGGAGCGGCACTGCTGGACGAAAGCGGCCATATCCATCATGGCTGCAACATTGAAAACGCCGCTTATGGCCCAACCAACTGTGCCGAACGCACAGCCGTCTTCCGTGCCGTAGCCGACGGGCTTGCCCCGCGCTCCTTCAAGGCGATTGCCGTCATCGCCGACACGGAGGCTCCGGTATCTCCATGCGGCATCTGCCGTCAAGTGCTGAGTGAGCTGTGCAGCCCGGATATGCCGGTTTATCTGACCAACCTGAAGGGTGACATCCAGGAGACAACGGTAGCCGAGCTTTTGCCGGGTGCTTTCACCAACCGTGACTTTAAAGAATGACGGTCATTTCCCGTCAAATTCACCGCGAGAGGAATCATGCATATGCCAAAAGGTTTTAAATCCGGGTTTGTCGCCATTATCGGGCGCCCCAATGTAGGTAAATCCACCCTGTTGAACCGGGTGGTGGGCCAGAAGGTCGCCATTATGTCGGACAAACCCCAGACCACCCGTAACAAAATTCACGGTGTGTATACCACCGATACCGCCCAAATCGTTTTCCTGGATACACCAGGCATCCATAAGCCCCAGTCCAAGCTGGGCAATTATATGATGCAGGTCGCGGAGGGCACCCTGAATGAGGTGGACGCCATCCTTTTCCTGGTGGATGTAAGCGAAGGCTTGGGCGGCGGTGACCGGTACATTATCGAACGGCTGAAGCAGGTCAAAACACCTGTTATCCTGGTGATGAACAAAATCGATAAGGTGCAGCCGGAAGCGCTGCTGCCTATTATTGTGCAGTACAAGGATCTTTACCCCTTCACTGAAATCGTACCAATCTCCGCCAAACAAGGCACCAGTGTCAACATCCTGCTGGAGCAGGCCGTGCGGTATCTGGATGAAGGGCCAATGTATTACCCCGCGGACCAGGTGACCGACCATCCGGAGCAGTTCGTCTGTGCGGAGCTGGTGCGGGAGAAAATTCTCAACCTGACCCGGGAGGAAATTCCCCACTCCATCGCCGTTACCATTGAAGACATGAAGGTGCAGGACAACGGACTGGTTCACATCTCCGCCGTTATTTTCGTGGAGCGTGACTCCCAGAAGGGGATCATCATCGGCAAAAACGGCGCCTTGCTGAAGGAAATCGGCAAGCTGGCCCGTTTGGATATTGAAAAGCTGCTGGGCAACAAATGCTTCCTGGAGCTGTGGGTCAAGGTGAAAAAGGATTGGCGCAACCAGGACCGGGTGCTGAAGGACCTGGGCTTCCGTCACGACTAAGAGCCGCCAGACTAACAGTGCTTATTTTCATGTTCTAGGCATGGATGCACCGGTAGCCCTCTCTTTTTTAAGTGGCAGAGGAGAGGACATTCCATCCTCACTTCCCTAAAATTGTAATCAGGAGGTGAGAGGAGTGGATTGGAACATCCGGTTGAATCGGGCCATTGATTATATTGAGGTGCATCTGGATCAGGAAATCGATCTTGATCAAGCAGCTAAGCTGGCGTTTTGCAGCCGTAATGATTTATCAGGCATGTTTAGCATCGTGGCCGGAATTCCGCTCAACGAATACATCAGGCGCCGGCGAATTTCGCTGGCGGCTCTGGAGCTGCAAAACAGCGATGAGAAAATTATCGACATAGCCATGAAGTACGGCTATTCTTCGCCGACAGCATTTAACCGTGCTTTTCAGAATCAGCATAAAGCGTCTCCCCAATATGCAAGAAGCCGGAAAATCTTCATCGCTGCCTATCCGCGAATCTCCTTCCACATTATAATTAAGGGAGAGATTAACATGAAGTGCAGGATTGAAAAGAAGCCGGCGTTCAAGGTTGCGGGGGTAAAGAAGTCGTTCCGTACTAATGCAGTGGAAAATCTGGTTCCTGCTTTTTGGGGGGACTTACCCCGGGAAACCTACAACAAAATCATTGCTCAATCCGGTGGTGAACCGGAGGGGATGATGGGCTTGTGTGCCGATTTTGACGGGGGGCATCAATTCAATTACTACATCGCCGTCTCAACGGTCAATACCGATGTAGGGGACCTGGAGACAATCGAAATCCCCGAAACGACCTGGGCCATCTTTGAGGCCGAGGGCGGGTTGATGGAGCTGGTGAACCGTGTATGGCAGGAATGGTTTCCCTCCTCCGGCTATAGGCGTGCGCACAATTCCATCCCGGATGTGGAAGTGTATTTCGATTATGATTTCCCCAAAGAAAATTATAAGTATGAGCTTTGGTACCCTGTGATAAAGGAATAAAAATTAGTTGGGGTTGGCTAAGGTTTAATCCGGCCGGGGCGGAGCAATGGGAGGCCGGAGAGCGAACCAGCAAAGCGATGTGAGCGAAAAGGGTTTGAGATTTTTGGGTTTTGGGAGTTTAGGGTTTAAGGTTTTAAGGCTTTTAAGGTTTTAAAACCCGTGAGCGTCACGCGGCAGCGTGAGGCGGCTCCAACACCAAACGTTTCTCCCACCCAGCCACCGCTGCACCCACCACGGGCACAACGCCGCGGAAACACCAAACGTCCAGCGTGTCTCGCCCAAGTAAGGCTGTCCCGCCCAGGACAATGGGCGGGACAGCCTTACCAAACGGGAACGGAAGCGCTCCTCACACCACGCCCACTTCGAAGACGGCCCACCCGGGAGCAACCGCACCCTTGCCGGGGTCTTGGGGCGGCAGCGCCCAAGTCTCCCCCTTTGGCGAAAGGGGGAAGGGGGGATTCGAACCCCTCCCAATACTTGCTTCGGATAGATTCACCGCATATCTCCCATCCTACAGAATGAGGGCTATTCACAGACTGTAGGAGAGGATGGTACAGATGAGAGACTTCTCTTGGAACTATTTTTCGATGACGGGAGATGTGAATGCGTACTTGCTGTACAAGGAGATGCTGATGCCTGCAGAAAGCGCCGTGCCGGCAGAGGAGCCGCAGGAGCAGGAAGAGGGAGAAGCGGTGGTCTGACACGGGGCAGCCAAGAGTCAGAGACGGAGCTGATGCCCATGCTGTACAAGGTTGAAGGAATTGTTACCCGTAGCATGGACTACGGGGAAGGGCACAAAATTATTTCCGTTTATACCCGGGAAGCCGGAAAAATGGGCGTGATGGTCAGGGGGGCCAAGAAGCTGAGAAGCCGCCATGGGGCCGTCACGCAGCTTTTTACATACGGAGAATTTGTGGTGTACAAAAACGCGCATATGGGGACCTTAAACGCAGCAGAAATTACCGACTCCTTCCATAAGCTCCGTGAGGACCTGATGAAGGGGGCCTATGCCGCCTACATTGCGGAAATGGTGGAAAAGCTCACTGGTGAAATGGAGCCCAATGCTCCGTTGTTCGAGCAGCTGTTGGCTGCAATAAGAGGGATCGCCGATGATAAGCCGCCCTATATCATTGCGCACATTATGGAAATGAACATGCTGGTGCTCTCCGGCTATATGCCGGAGCTGGACCAATGTGTATCCTGCGGAAGCAACGAAGGGGAAATGGCCTTAAGCATTGCAGCCGGCGGTATTCTTTGCCCGAGATGCAGATTCAAGGACCCTCAGGGGATTGTGCTTGGACCGGGTACCCTGAAGCTGCTTCGCCTGTTCCGCAGCATGGATTTGCGCAGGCTGGGGGAGATTGATGTGAAGCCCATAACCCAGGCCCAATTAAAGCGGTGCATGCGCGGCATGATGGACATGTATGTGGAGACCAAGTGGAAATCCCGCAGCTTTCTTGACCAGATGGACAAATACGGAATTGAATAATGGAGTTTGACAGAAAAGCTGGAATTTGTTACGATTCTGGCCGATGCCGCTTTTGAATAAAGAGTGGAACCGTCAAAACAACGGCTCCTATTCCTATGCTTGGCAGCTTGCTGGCAGACGCAGGAATGGGAGCTTTTTTAGTATCAGAAATAGGGAAGGGTGATCCGCCTTGTCCGACAGGAAAAAAGTCCAGTATGTTTATGTGGTTTCGGATTCTGCCGGGGAAACGGGAGAATCGGTTGTCAGAGCGGCGATTGTCCAGTTTTTGCCGGCCACCATTGAATTGAAGCGGAGGCCTTTTATACATACGCCCGAAAGCATCGACCGGATCGTTAAGGATGCCGCTTCCTGCGGTGGCGTCATCGTTTTCACGTTGGTTATTCCCCAACTGCGGGATTACCTGCTGGAGCGGGCCACCGAAAACCAGGTTATTTGCATCGATCTCCTAGGTCCGATTATCGCCAGTCTGGAAAAAGCGCTGAACCAGCGCTCCCGCCACGAGCCGGGCATCATTCACAAGCTGGATGAGCATTATTTTCGCAAGGTGGAGGCTGTTGAATTCGCCGTAAGATACGATGACGGGCGTGATTCCACCGGTGTGCTGAAAGCGGATATTGTGCTGGCGGGAGTATCCCGCACCTCGAAGACCCCATTGTCCATGTATTTGGCCCACAAAAGCTACAAGGTCGCCAATGTTCCGCTGGTGCCGGAGCTGGTGCCGCCCCGTGAGCTGTTCACCATCAATCCCGGCAAGATTGTGGGGCTGACGATTAATCCCGATAAGCTGAACGAGATCCGTAAGGAACGCCTGAAGGCGCTGGGTTTGGGGGAAGAGGCTATCTATGCCAAAATACAGCGGATCAACGAGGAGCTGGCCCATGCCCAGGCGATTATGAAGAAGCTGGGGTGTGTGGTCATCGATGTGTCCAACAAAGCGGTGGAGGAAACGGCCGGGATTATAATGGAACGAATAGCGCTCCGTTAGTCAAGCTTTTTTGTTGAGCAGGCAGGATTTTTTATTTCCCCATCGTATATAATATTACGGAAGTGCTGCCAATCCGTAAAAAAGGGCGGTGAGAGAGTTGACCATGCCGCTAGCCATTGTTGTTGACGCCGACGCATGCCCAGTCAAGCAGGAGATTGTTAAGGCTGCCCGCCAGTTTCAAGCCCATGTGTTGATGGTGGCATCCCTGGATCACCGGCTTCAGGAGCAGCCCGGCGTATCTGTTGTGCAGGTAGACCGGTCGGATCAATCGGCAGATATGTATATTGCCAATCACCTGGCCCCACGGAACATTCTGGTGACCCAGGACTTCGGTCTGGCCACCATCGGTTTGGCCAAGCGCGCTTTTGTGCTGTCCAACCGGGGGCAGGAATATACGAACGAGAACATTGATTTTCTCCTGGAAACCCGTCATGAGCACGCCAAAAAACGCAGAAACGGCCAGTATAGCAAAGGACCTAAGCCTTTTACCACAGAAGATCGGGAACGATTTCTACATTCTTTGACAAAACTTTTGCAATCCTTGCAGGAAAATAAACCAGGAACGCGAATAAGTAATACTTGTCAATTGGAATGAAGGTGGTTATGCTTTGAACCGACGTATCCCCGATGAGGTGATCGAGGCTGTTCTGAAGGCTTACGATATTGTGGATGTAGTAGGCCGTCATGTGCATTTGTCGAAGCAGGGCCATTATCTCAAGGGGCTGTGCCCGTTCCATTCGGAGAAATCCCCGTCATTTACCGTTACGCCGGAAAAGCAGATTTATCACTGCTTCGGATGCCACGCGGGAGGCAATGCCATCCACTTCATTATGGGAGTGGAGGGCCTGAACTTCGGCGAAGCGGTACGCCAAATGGCGGAGGAAGCGCATATCCCGGTGGATTGGGCGCCGGTGACACCGGAGCAGACCAAGGAGCAGGCGGAAGCCAAGGCACTTTATGACGCCTATGAATTCACGGCGAAGTTCTATAATTACATTATGTTGAACACGGAGCAAGGCAGGCAGGCGTTGGATTATTTGCGGAACCGGGGTATGAATGACCGCATCATTGAGACCTTCCAGCTGGGTTATTCCCCCAATATGAGGGACAAGCTTGCGGAAATTCTCGGGAAGCGGGGATTTGACCCGGTGCTTATGGAGAAGGGCGGACTCCTTTCACACAGGGAAGGCTCGGGTTATTACGACAAATTCCGCGACAGGATCATGTTTCCCATCCATGATCAGAAGGGACGGATTATCGCCTTTGGCGGAAGGGCCATGGGGGATATCCAGCCTAAGTATATGAACAGTCCGGAATCTCCTCTTTTCAACAAAAGCCGCAATTTGTACAATTTCCACCTGGCCCGGCCCCATATCCGCAAGTCACGCACGGTGGTGCTGCTGGAGGGCTATGTGGATGCCATCAAGGTGTGGGAGTCCGGAATCCAGAACGGTGTGGCGTCTATGGGGACCGCGCTTACTCGGGAGCATGCGCAGGTATTGCGGCGGAATGCCGATGAAGCACTGCTATGCTATGACGGTGACCCGGCCGGACAAACGGCAGCCTTCAAGAGTATCGAGCTGCTGGAGAAGGAAGGCTTTCACGTGAAGGTAGCCTGGCTGCCTGGCGGGCAGGACCCCGATGAGTATATTACCCAGCACGGCGGGGAACGCTTCCGCAGGGAAATCCTTGAAGGTGCACTGACTGCAACCAAATTCAAGATGCAATACATCCGCAAAAATTTCAATCTGACGGATGTGGACGGACGCTTCAGGTACATTGAATCCGCACTGAAGCTGGTGGCGGAGCTGGACGCCCCATATCAGCGGGAGCATTACATTCAGGAGCTGGCAGCGGAATTCCCCTATGCGGCGGACAATCTGACCCAGCAGATGAACGGGTACCGCCAGGAACTTCTGAAAAAACGGGAGCCTGGGGATAATCCGGACAATTCGTGGAATAATGTTAGGAATAATGGAAACAACAGGAATAAAGTATCTGTTCTTCCCGCCCACGAGCATGCGGAAATTTCCTTGCTTGCCGCCATGCTGAATGACCGGGAATCGGCCCTGAAGGTCCAGGAGGAGCTTGGGGACGGATTCGCCACAGAGCTTCACGCGGCTCTTGCCGCTTATTTATATGCTTATTATGCGCAAGGCAATGAACCGGACGTCAGCAAGTTTATGGCGGGGCTGGAGGACGAGACGCTGGAGCGTGCGGCAGCCTCGTTGTCTATGACCGACGCACAGCCCGCATTGCGGGCGCTTCCTGATTACATTGGCTATCTAAAGCTGTACCCGCGGCTGAAGCAATTGGAGAAAGAACGCCTGGAAGCCGAAAGCCTGCATGATCCTTTGGAAGCGGCACGGAAACTGGGTGGCATTGCGCAAGACATCGCAAGAGTGAAAAAAGATATTCAGGCCCTAGAAAAGCAATTGAACTCGTTCAAAGGTTATTGACACGAATGATTCTAGGGAGGAGGGAGTAGGAGAAATGGCGAACGATCAACACACGGAGCTCGAGTCAGAACTAACCTTGGACCAGGTGAAAGAACAACTGATTGAACTGGGCAAAAAGCGCTTATCACTTACGTATAAGGACATCATGGAACGCCTATCGCCCTTCGATCAGGACCCGGAACAAATAGACGAATTCTTCGAGCAGCTCTCCGAACTGGGCATTGAAGTAGGCAATGAGTCTGAAGAGGATGAGATGCCGGCTATGCCTCACGAAGATCAGGAGCATGATGAATTTAATTTCGACGATGACCTGTCCCTTCCCCCGGGCATCAAGATCAATGACCCTGTCCGGATGTATCTGAAGGAAATCGGCCGCGTGCCGCTGCTGTCCGCGGAAGATGAGGTGGGTTTGGCTAAACGGATCGAGAACGGTGACGAAGAAGCCAAACGCCGGCTGGCGGAAGCCAACCTCCGGCTGGTGGTCAGCATTGCCAAACGGTATGTAGGCCGCGGTATGCTGTTCCTGGACCTCATTCAGGAAGGGAACATGGGCTTGATCAAAGCCGTTGAGAAGTTTGACCACACCAAGGGCTACAAATTCAGTACTTATGCCACTTGGTGGATCCGCCAGGCGATTACCCGGGCTATAGCGGACCAGGCCAGAACCATCCGGATACCGGTACATATGGTGGAGACCATCAACAAGCTGATCCGCGTCTCCCGGCAGTTATTGCAGGAGCTGGGACGCGAACCCACCCCGGAGGAAATCGCCAAGGAGATGGAGCTGTCTACGGACAAGGTCAGGGAGATTATGAAGATCGCCCAGGAGCCGGTTTCTCTGGAAACGCCTATCGGTGAAGAAGATGATTCTCATCTGGGGGATTTTATTGAAGATCAGGAGGCTTTGGCTCCAGCGGATGCCGCTGCTTATGAGCTTCTGAAGGAACAGCTGGAGGATGTGCTGGACACCCTTACCGAGCGTGAGGAGAATGTGCTCCGGCTCCGGTTTGGTCTCGATGACGGAAGGACACGGACACTGGAGGAAGTGGGCAAGGTCTTCGGCGTAACCCGTGAACGGATCCGCCAGATTGAAGCCAAGGCGCTGCGCAAGCTCCGCCATCCCAGCCGCAGCAAGCGGTTGAAGGATTTTTTGGAATAAAAACGGTTTATTTTTGGCCCTGCCTGAAGCGGCGGGGCTTTATTTGTAAAAAAAATGCCTTCGGGAGCCGATATAAGGTAAGGATTGTATCAGGAATCGGCTGGGGTGATGGGAGATGGACCAGGAAAAGGTTCAGGTCATAGTGGCGGAAATCGATAAATGGAGGCGGAGCAAGCTTCTGCCGGAGCATTATTGCGATTTCCTGATGAATTTGTATATGGATGACCGGGAAGTGGAAGGCCCGTCCGTAATGGGCATTTCGCAAAAGGCGGTCAGCAACAGCAATTGGAAGATCTGGCTTACGATTATTGGAATAACAGGAATCATTTCCTTTATTGGTCTTCATTTTACATCTTTTTCGTTCTGGATGCAAACCGGGGTTCTTGCAGTGCTGGCTGTGACCTTGTATCTGGTGGGGGCCGCACAACGGTTGAAGCAGCCGCTGGTTTCCTGCCTTTGCTTTGGAGGCGCCTCCGGGATTATTTTGCTGGGCGGCATATACCTTTTGGATTTGCGGGATGCAGGCAATGTGCCGATTGTTTTTCTAGTGGCTCTATGTGGGATGATTTGGATCCTGACAGGGATTGCCGCCAAATTTCCGGTGTTTCATTTTGCCGGATGGATTCTCCTGCTCTTGATTTATGCCTTCGTTTTGCGGCACAATATAACGGACATTGACTGGATCGGGGTGGAGCTCTCCTGGGTTCCCCTCAGCCTGGTGTTATGCTGGCTGGCTTGGCTGCTTCACCATGTGAATAAGCAGATTTCCGCCGTATTCTTTCTGACCGGCGTGCTGTGCTGGTTTGGAGGGGAGCTGTATGGATTTGTCTGGACCGGTCTGGATAAAGCCGTGCTGCAGCTCCTGTTGGGCGCGAAGCTTGCCGTCGGCGGCGGCGTACTGTTCGCTTTGCGAAAAAAATGGGTAGAGTGGGTTATGTAGATGAACCAATTGTCAAAACGCCTGGCGGCGATTGCCGCCCAGGTAAAGCTGGGCAGCCGTCTGGCGGATATCGGCTCGGACCATGCGCTTTTGCCGGCGCATCTGGCGCTTAGCGGAAAAATTGCCCGCGGCATTGCCGGGGAATTGAACAAAGGGCCGCTCGAAGCAGCCAAACGCCAGATTGCCGCAGCCGGATTGGGTTCGGTTGTGGAGGCTCGCTTAGGCAACGGTCTGGATGTGCTGGAGCCTGGGGAAGCGGATACGGTTACCATCGCAGGCATGGGAGGCGCCCTGATTGCGGAGATTCTGGAAGCGGGGCGTGTGAAGGGCAAGCTGGGCGGTGTGCGCCATCTGATCCTTCAGCCCAATGTGGGAGAGCAAATGGTCCGCAGCTGGCTGAGAAGGAACGGCTGGCTCTTGGTTGGCGAGGAGATTTTGGAGGAAGACGGCAAAATTTACGAAATTCTGTCCGCTTATCCTGCGGCTGAGGCAGAGGGCGGAGCCGCAGCGGAGGCAGAGCTGTACCGGGAGCGGGAGCTTGCCGGATTTGGCGCTGTAAGCGAGGCGGATTGGCTGGTTTTTGGACCGTACCTGTTGAAGCGGGCGGAGCCGGCGTTTGTGGAAAAGTGGCGGCGTGAATCCGCAAAGCTGGAGCGGGTGGCCCAGTCCATGGAAAGCTCTGAGCTGGAGGAGTCCCGTCAGAAGCGCTTGAAGGTCCTGGAGGAGATGAAGAGACTGAAGGAGCTGATGGCATGCTTGCAAAAGGACAAACCGTTATTCAACTGATGGAGGAGCTGGCGCCTAAGCATTACGCCCAGCCTGATGACAGCATCGGTTTGCAATTAGGCTCCCTGCAAAAGGAAATCCGCAAGGTGCTGGTCGCTCTTGATGTGACCCGCGAGGTGGTGGATGAAGCGGTCCGTGAAGGCGCGGATCTCATTATCGCCCACCATGCGATTATATTCAGACCTATCGCCCATCTGCGCACCGATACGCCTGCAGGCAGCCTGTACGCCAAGCTGATCAAGCATGATATCGCCGTGTATATCGCCCATACCAATCTGGATGTGGCCGAGGGCGGGGTCAATGATTTATTGGCGGAGGCGCTGGGGCTTACAGGCCTTACCCATCTGGAGGAGGTCCACACGGAGAAGCTGAAGAAGCTGGTGGTGTTTATTCCGAGGGATCATCACGGGAAGGTCCAGCAGGCGGTGTTTGCGGCAGGAGCCGGCGGGATCGGCAAATACAGCAATTGCTCTTTCAATATTGAGGGAAAAGGGACCTTCCTGCCTCAAGAGGGGTCGGATCCGTTTATCGGCGAAGCCGGCCGGCTTGCGCAGGTGGACGAAATCCGCCTGGAAACCATCGTTCCGGAGAGTGTGGAAAAGCGGGTGGTAACAGCCATGCTGAAGGCCCATCCGTATGAAGAGGTGGCGTATGACCTGTATCCCATGGATCTGAAGGGGCGCGCCTTTGGTCTGGGCCGGGTTGGCAAGCTGCCTGAGGGATGTACCCTGGGCGAGCTCGCAGAGCGGGTTAAGCAGGCATTTGGCGTGTCTGCGCTGCGGCTTGTCGGCGATCCTGACCGGCAGGTCCGCAAGATTGCCGTACTGGGGGGCAGCGGGGGACGCTATATCCGCCATGCCTTGTTTGCGGGGGCTGATGTGCTGATTACCGGTGACGTGGATTACCATGCGGCCCATGACGCGCTGGCAGCGGGGCTGTCGGTGATTGATCCCGGCCACAATGTGGAGAAGATCATGAAGCCGGGAGTAGCTGACTTCCTGAACCGGCGGTTCCAGGAGAAGAAATGGGATACCGTGGCCATTCCATCGTCGGTGGATACCGAGGTATTCCGGTTCGTGTAGCGGCGGTATGGCGGGCGGGACTTAACCGGCGGGAGCGGAAATTTCTAACGGCGGTGAGCGCCGCTATTCCGCTGGAAAGAGCCTGCCGGGAAATCTAACGGCGGCCAGAGCGGCCAGAGCCGTTATTTCAGGTGAAATGGCTTGAATCGGCCCAATCCGCGGCAAATAGCGGCGCTCACTTCACTGGCGTTGCATCGAGCCTAACATGGCGAATGAAGGCAAAAAAAGGTAGCCAAAACGAAAAGAATCTCCTAATGTTGTGTGTAGAAGGTTACCCCT
>JAQSYT010000150.1 GCA_029256065.1 Paenibacillaceae bacterium | reverse complement strand
GCTGAAAAATGCCGAGGAACGCCCCAGGTAGACAGCATAAACAACCAGGGTCAGCAAAGCAAAGCCCAGAGATAACCAGGTGATTTTGCGCCGGGATTTTTTCCAGGAAGCGGAATCCCCGCGGGTAACGGCCAACGGGTGGACCGCTTCCATCGCCATGGTTGCAATAAAAATGAACACGCCGTAAATCACCATAAACATAATGGCGCCTGAGCCTGCGATGCGGAGCAGCTCGCCCCCTGCCGGGCTGTCCGGCACGCCATTAAACAGCAGCAGATGTTTGGCCAAGGGAATGCTGAGCAAAGCTCCTGCAAGCACAGCAGGCATCAGCAGCAAACACAGCTCCGCTCTCAATGCGGTCTTAAGGGAGCGCATAGGGATACCAAGCAAACGGATTACGGCAGTATCCCGCTGCCGGTGCATGATGATCATCAGCACGCTGCTCAGCACCGATAACAGTGTCATCATATAGCTCAGGGTATGGAGAATGGTCAAGGCGGCGGCATTGGTATTCAGCTTGGCCTCTATATCCGCCATCCTGTCTTCAACAGTGGAATATTTGAATTCCGGCTCAACGGCGGCCAGCTGCTCCTTCATCCTGCCGCTGTCGCCTCCGTCCAGCAGAAAAACGGTGGTAAATGGAGTCCGGCCCATGCCGTCAAACACCTTCACCTTGCCGTAGCCCAGCATTTCCGACTGGCCGTCCACCCCGTAGGCGGCTTCCTCCACCTGGACAATCCGGTAGGTGTGGCCCCCTACCGTCACTGCGCCGCCCTCCTTCACATGCAGCTCCTCCGCCAAAGCCTTATACAGGATGATCCCGTCCTCCGGGAGATCGTAGCCGCCTGACAGCATGTCGCCATAAGCTTGGTTAGAGCCGTTCTGGTAAGGAACGGAGTAAACACTGACAGCCCTGACCGCCACCCCGCCGGTACGCAGCTTCTCTACCGCCTCCAGGAAGGCCCGGGATTCAAACTCCGCTTCCACCTTTAAGCCCGCCCCGTTCAGCTCCGCCGCCTGTCCCGTCAAGGCCTGTTCCGTCCGGACCATAATCTGCGGGATGGCTGTTGCGATGCTCACGGCAATCACCACCGACAGCATGACGAAGCCGTACAACAGCCGGCGGCTCCGGAGCATCCGCAGGTTATACAGCTTGAAGACCTTGATCCATTCCAAGGACCTGACCTCCATTCAGCATAATTCTGCGTTCGCCCAATGCTCCAAGCTCCTTGTCATGGGTGACAATAACCAGTGCGCATCCGGTTTCCCTGCGGGTGGCCAGCAGCAGCTCCACAACCAGACGGCCGTTATCCCCGTCCAGCGCACCTGTCGGCTCATCACAAAGCAGCACCTGCGGCCGGTTCACCAGCGCCCGGACGATGGACACCCGCTGGGCCTCACCGCCGGACAACGACCGTATATCGCTTTTATATTTCCCGGCCAGCCCTACCCTGTCCAACAGCTCCATGGCTGCTTTGCGCCCGGACCTGCCGCTGCTTTTCGGGTTCATGGCCAGCAGCAGATTCTCCAGCGGGTTCAAACAGCCGATCAGATTGGGGTTCTGGAACACCAGCCCGATCTTATCCCGGCGCAAGGCCTCCAGCTCCGTTTCCCTGCGGTAATCCACCTGCTTCCCATCCACATGGACAGTCCCCGAGGTGGGCTCTGCCAATAGGGCAAGAATGTTCAGCAGCGTGGACTTGCCGCACCCGGAGGGGCCCATAACCGTAATCAATTCCTTCTCCTGAACGGTTAAGTCGATGCCTCTTAAGATACGGCTCTCCTTTTCCCCATCCTTATAAGATTTATGTACATCCGTTAGCCTGAACAAGGCAACGCTCCCCTTTCTGCTAACCCCCCAAAAGTGACGAGTTGCTCCGAAGCTTATTCCGGGTACTTTTGGGGGAGCCCCCGGATGAAAATGCGGTAATCATGCATTTTTCAAAAATGACCGGTTTAACCCCATCTTAGCAGAGCGCGCCTTTCCTGCCCCTTAGCCCAACCTTACACCAGCCTTAAATTTGCGGGAGCTCGATGATAATTTCAAAAACGTGACCGTCCGTATGTAAGCTGACGTTGCCTCCATGTGCCGCCACAATTTTTTTGACAATAGCCAGCCCCAGCCCCGAGCCGTCCGGATTCAGAGAATCCGCCTGTACCTCCCGGACGAAGGGCTCCAGCATCCGGTCCGGACGGCTGCCGGATGGAATGGCGCTGTCGTTCACAAACGCCAGCCGGATGACGCCCTGTTCCTCCTCCAGCCTGACCCGCAGCTGTGAGCCTTCCCGGTGGTAGGCGATGGAATTGTACAGCAGGTTGGACAATACCCGCCGCATAGCCTTTTTATCAAAAAGAAGGTTCATCTCCTCCTCGGAAATGGTGAATTCCGGCACCAGCCCTGCCGCCTCCAGCTCCGGCAGCATCCGGATCATCTCCGTCCGGATAAACTCGGCAAAATCCTCCTCGGTCCGCTCCAGCCGGAAGGCGGGGCTGTCCATCCGGGAAAGCTCGAACAAATCCATAATCAGCTCGTTGGCCCGGATGCTGTTCTCGTGGATGATCCGGAGGTACCCCTCCTGCTCCGGTCCGGGCGAAAGCTTCTGCTTGAGCAGCAGCTCAGCGTAACCAACCATGCTGGTCAGCGGATTTTTCAGATCGTGGGAAATATCCAGCACCAGGCTTTTGCGGTTCCGCTCGCTCTGTTCGATCATGTCCATCTGCCGCTCAAGCTGCTCCGCCATATGGTTGAAGGAAAGCTCCAGCTCGCTGAATTCCGCATTATTGCCAACCTGCACCCTGGCGCTGTAATCGCCGCTGCGCACCTGTTTGACCCCTTGGGACAGCTGGCGGAGAGGCCGGATAAACCGGGTAGCCGTCAGCCGGGAATAAACAAAGGTGGTAGCCAGGGTGATGGCCAGGCTGATCAATACAAACAGCACCACCCCCTGGACATTCAGCATGATCCGGATATTCCCGACGAAGATGAACCGGTTCTGCATGGAGACCACCAGCCAAAACTGCTCCTTACTGTTATAAGCAAAGGTTGTGACATACTTGCTGGTCACACTCTCCATCATGTGAGTAACGAATTCGTCAGGCTGGAGCGCAGCAGCTCCGAAGGGATTCAGCCCTTCCGACCGCAGCAGCCGGAATTGGCTGTCGAAAACCTGCAGGCCTCCTTCCTTTGCCAATACGCGGCTGGCATCAATGGCCGTATAATCATCCAGCATCAGCTGCTCCGCCAAATTGCGGGTATACATCCAATTCCGGGAATCCAGCTGGTGTATGCCGACCATAGCCAGGATACTGAGCAATGGGGGAATAAGCAGGATCAGTATATAGCTCTTCAGCAATTGGCGGGAAGTCCGCTGCTTCTTCATCCGGTCAGTCCTCCCGGCGGAACATATACCCGAGGCCCCGCTGCAGGAGGATATAGTCAGGGTTTTTGGCATCGGGCTCGATCTTGTTCCGCAGCCTGCTGACCGTCACCATCAGGGTATTGTCATCGTAGCAGTACTCATCCTCCCATACCTGCTCGTACAGCTGCTTTTTGGTAAAAATCCGGTTGGGGTTCCGCATCAGGAGAGCCAGCAGCTTGTACTCCTTGGCAGGCAGGGGCACCCATTCCCCGGCCATATAAAGCTTGCACTCCTTCAGGTGAAGCCGGAGGCTCCGGTACTCGATCATTTCCTCCGCCGCTTCCTGCGGGGAATCATACACATGCCTGCGCCGCAGCTGGGCCTCCACCCTGGCCACCAGCTCCGCCTGGCTGAAGGGCTTCACCAGATAATCGTCGGCTCCCAGGCCCAGCCCCAGCACCTTATCCATTTCCTCATTGCGCGCCGTCAGGAAAATCACCGGAATATGGCTCTTCCTGCGGATTTCCCGCAGCAGATTAAAGCCGTCCAGCCGCGGCATCATCACATCCAGAATAGCCAGATTCAGCTCCTGCTGCTGAAACAGCTCCAGCGCCTCCACCCCGTCCTTGGCCTCAAAAATCCGGTACGCTCTATCCTCCAAATGAAGCCGGATCAGTCTCCGGATATCCGCTTCATCCTCCGCAACCAATATGTTCATGTCTTCCGCCCATTTCGTATAGTTGATTTTTTCCAGTCCCAGATAAGTATATCAGATACAGGAAAGCTTGAACCCCTCCTGAAGATGGGGTACGGCCACAAGGAAAAGAGACAAAATCCGGTGAATCAGGTACACTAATCTCTAAGTTTGATTCCAACGTACAGCAAGGAGGACCCGACGATGCAATTGCGCACACTCCGCATTATGGGCGATAAAGATAAATCCAGCGACGACCGCGATGAATACGAGCGGGACTACAGCCGTCTCATCGGCTCCCCCGCCTTCCGCAGACTGCAAGGCAAATCCCAGGTGTTCGGCGCGGGCACCGGGGATTATTACCGGACCCGGCTGACCCATTCCCTGGAGGTTTCCCAGATTTCCCGGGAGCTGGCCGGGCGGCTGAACCGCAAATACCCGGCGCTGGCCGCCGAATCCCATCCCGGCCTGGTGCTGGATAAGGCGGTGGTGGAAATCGCCGCCTTGGCCCATGATCTGGGACATCCCCCCTTCGGCCACAAGGGGGAGGAGGTGCTGAACGGCATCCTCGAAAACCGCTACGGGATGAAATACGAGGGCAACGCCCAGAATTACCGGATTCTCATGTTCCTGGAGAAACGGGCGGGCAGCGACCGCGGGCTGGATTTGACTGCCGCGGTGCTGTTGGCCATCAACAAATACCCTTTTTCCCTGGAGGAGGAGGGCCGGATCAAGGGCGTCTACGGGGCGGAATGGGCGGAGCTTGCCAAGCTGCGGTCCCTGTGGGGGCTGCCCCAGGGCTGCCTGACTCTGGAGGCACAGCTGATGGACCTCTGCGATGACATTGCCTACTCCACCCATGACATCGAGGACGGCATCCGGGCAGGCAAAATCCAGATGCATGAGGCTTTTTTCACCAATCCGCGGCTGATTCACAATTTGGTCCAGGAAATCCGCCAGGAGGAAGGAAACGGCAGGTTCTACTGGAACGGCGTAGATGTGGAGGGTACGGTGCGCCAGGTGCTGGAGCAATATTGGGAGCAGTGGAGCCGGATTTTTGCGGAATGCGGCGGCGAAACCTCCATGGCCCGGCGGGAGCTGAAGGCCCAGTGGGTGGGGCTGTATGCCGGCTCCGTTGGCATTGTGGACGATACGGCCAAGGGCTGGAAGCGGATCGCCTTCGTCAAGGAAGGCAAGGAGGATCTGGGACTGCTCCGCACCATGGAGGTTCTGAAGAAGCTGGCCTGGGTAACCATGATCACCGATTTCCGGGTGCAGCGCATCCAGAAGCGCAGCGAGAATATTCTGGAGAAGCTGTGGGAGGCCTTCGACGATCCGCTGAAGGCGCCGCTGATCCTGCCGCCGGACTGGAATGCCCGCTACGAGAAAAACCGTGACAAATGGCCCTGGCCCCGCTTCATCGCCGACTATATCGCCGGCATGACGGATGCATACGCAGAGAAGGTGTTCCAGGAGCTGTACGGAAACCGCAGCGGCTCCATTTATGAGCGGGACTGAAGGGTGATGGGAGTAACAACAAAAAGACTTTCCGGGCAGCTTGAGCGCTGCTTGCGGAAAGTCTTTTTTGGGTTGTGTGTTACATAAAAGGAGCCAGCAGCTCCAGCAGGTCTTCATTGGTGAACATAAGCTTGTAGAAGCCGCCCATGATATCGTTCTGCAGCTGCGTCATATCCTCTTCGGTCATGCTGCTGAGCTCACGGCTATTGGCGGAGGTGAATTCCGGCCAGGATGGTGTGGATAATTCCTCCATTTCCTGGGCAATAGCCAGATTGACATTGACCTTCCCGGCTGGACCTGCTGAGGGCTTGGAATCAACAGTAATCTCAACAGCGCTGTCTGTCCCCGTTTTTTTACCGTCCTCCATACCGGTTTTGGTGGTGTTAAGGGTGGCGGCGAAGGCGTATTGGTCGCCCTCCAGCTTAGGCGTTACCTTCAAGGTTTGCTTCACTGCCAGCTTGCCGGCAGCCTCCTCCGTTTTTTCCCGGTGATAGTCCGCTTTGCCGCTGAACTCGTCCTTGCCTTCGGATACCAGCTTCCACTCCAGAGCATGATCGGCGGTTTTGCTGTCAAAGGTATAGGTATCCTTCAGCGTCAGTAGATTTTCCTTGCCGCTGTCCTTGACGATAGGCTTCACAGTCGCCTCGAAGCTGCCCTTTCCTTTTTCCTTATCCGTCCAAAGGCTTCCGGCAAAGGCAAGCTCCGCGCCCTCCTTGGTTTCAGTGCCGGTAAAGGCCGTTTTGACCTTGCGGTCAACGATCCTGCCGTCCTTATCCGTTACCACCTTCATTTCAAGGCCGCCAATAGTATCAACCTTGGCCAGATCCTCCTTCAGCTTGGAGAAGGTTTTTTTCAGTTCCTCCTTGCCAAGGGGCATGGGCTGTCCGTTAGGGACAAGCGAAGGAAGACGGGTGTTTATGCCGGCATGCTCCACGAGAAAACCGATGAGCTTATCGTCGGTTTCCGCCTTGCTGAGCAGAAGCTCCAGCATCCCCTTCACCTCACTGTCTGAAAGGGTCAGCGTGTATTCCTTCAGCTTCTCTGTTTCACCGTAAGGCGTGGTGTAGTCGATTTTTTGGGAGGTAACCTGGTTGTCCCGGATATTTTCATAGATAAGCTTGAAGTAGTCCTTTGCGTAGGTTTTCAGTTCCTCTTCCTGTCCGCCGGCAGTTTTGTAATAGTCAAAAAAATTGAGGACGTCCGGCCCTGTATAAGAGGGGTTAAGCTTTTTGGCGAAAGAGCCTAACTTGTCGTTCTGCAGGGTCACATACGACGGAAGCAGCTGCGGCACCTTCAGGGAGGTGAGCTTGGGCCCGGTATAGGCCTCCACCGCCAAAAGCTCTTTCTGGTTGTAATCCCAGCCCAGCTTCATCTGGGCATGGCCGTTGGGCTCGTCCATGGTCTGGTCAAACCGCAGTGTGCTTTTCTCTACCAGGTCCAATATCGGCTGCACCTGCTGCGCGGTCGCCGCATCCATGCCGTCCACCTTTACCTTGCCGCTGACCTGCAGCTTTTGATGGAAGGGGACACCGGTTTTCATATGGGTATAAAGCAAATCCGTTTTGAGGATTTGCTCCATCTGCCGTTTGGTCCGGTCAAACTGCTCCGCCTCCGCCTTAAAATAGGCGTTCTTCGGATTTTCCTCTACAAAATGCTGGTACGCGTAGGCTGTGCCTCCTGCACAAACCGCCAATACCGCCGCACCAATGACAATCTTCTTCATTCCTCCACCTCCAGAAATTAGCATTTTTAAGTATAAAGCGGATTTCAGTAGGATGACAAGGGAAAAAAGTCCCTATATCCGGAGCAAAAACCGTTCTATGGGAAAAAGGCTGTAGAGGGGATCCGGGAAGGAGGCGCTATTTCTTATATAAAACTTCTTTCTGATATTACCCGCAGCTGTTATGATCGAATTTTCATATACAGTTGGCTCCTGTAGACCCAGTTTGGGGGATTGGACTCGATTTTTCATATACGATTTGGCTCTGGGGCCCCAGTTTGGAGGATTGGACTCGATTTTTCATATACAAACCCTTCGGTAAGCGGTTTCAGCAGATTTTGTGCTCGGTTTTTCATATATGTGCCCGCTCCCTTCCCCGGCTCACTCCCCACGCTTACCTCACTGCCCTTGCTCCTCCCACTTCCTTCGCTCCCCCAGTTCTGTCCTCTTAATCCCCTCACCTTCTCCCCCTTCCCCCCTTCGCCACTTCATCTATTCACCGATTCCCCTCCTCACTTCTCCATCTACTCACTTCTTCGCTCCTCATCCTTCACCTCTTCACCTATTTACCTATTTACCTCTTCACCTATTTACCTCCTCACCCGTTCTTCTCTTCACTCCCCTCACTCCTCCCCCCGGCTCTCACCTTGCAATTCCTTCCTTATTCTCGCTTAACGTTTACCGCAACCATTTTTTCAACCCAACGCCCTGATCCATCCGCCACAAAGCAAAAAAGCCTCCTTGTTCAGGAGGCCTCACGGGTTGAAGCTCTGTTATGCCGCGCAGTGTATAGTGGAGCGGGACGGAATCTGCCACACAGCGGGACGGGACGGCCGGAGATGTGTGCGGGATTTGCTTTGGAAAGAAGCAGGCACTGCCGCCTGACGCTGGTTCTCCTCCTGGAGCAAATGCAAGAGTGCTGCCACATTGCCGGAGCGGTAGGCGGCGGACAGCAGCTCCAGCCGCGCATTCAGCTGCGGGTCGCGCTCACCCCGACGGGACAAGAGCAGCTCCTGCTGCACGGCCTCCAGCATCTGCCTGGCCCGGTGCAAGGCGGACTTCACCGCTCCCTCCGACATGTGGAGCTGCTCCGCCGTCTCCCGGATGGAGTATTCCAGCACCTCAGCCAGCAGCCAGACGCTTCTTTGTTTGCCGGTCAGAGCTTTAAGGACCGCCGCGAACATCTCCTCCAATGTCCAAGGAAGCTGGACATCCGGGTTAACGGGCTTCAAGGCGCCGCTCCGAAGAAGCCGGGTGAACCGCTGCTGTCTGCGGCAGCGGTCGATCCAGGTGGTTTTGGCAATCCGCAGCAGAAGGGCCTCCGGATTGGGGTGGCTTGCACCGCGTGCAGCCGCCGATGCCTTAACCCATGCGTCCTGGGCCAGATCCTGGGCATCCCATGGCGAACCGGTGAGGCTGCTGCTATAGCGCAGCAATGCGGCATACAGCTCCTTGGTATTGGTTTCGGTCAAGGCTTCCATACGGCACTTCCCTTCTTGAGGCGGGGCAGAGCCCCTTCTGGTAAACAAACGAACGGCAGGGTCCATAAGATACGCAGCCAAAAATATATTTTATGCGCGAATCCTTCCGGTGGATCGGTTCGGTTACCAGTCAAGCGGGCGATAATCTGTCACCCGCACCCAAACCACCTAAGGAGGGCACCATCATGCACAGCAGCTTTATTCCCTATGTCATTGAGCAAACCGGCCGGGGCGAGCGTTCCTATGATATCTACTCCCGGTTGTTGAAGGACCGGATTATTTTCGTAGGGTCCGAAATCGAGGACCAGATGGCCAACAGCATCGTGGCCCAGCTTCTGTTTCTGGATGCGGAGGACCCGGATAAGGACATCCACATGTATATCAACAGCCCGGGAGGCTCCACCACCGCAGGGTTTGCCATCTATGACACCATGCAGTTCGTGAAGCCTAAGGTGAGCACCATCTGCACAGGCATGGCCGCCTCCTTTGCCGCTACTTTGCTGCTGGCAGGGGCTAAGGGCAAGCGTTACGCGCTCCCCAACAGCGAGATCATGATCCATCAGCCCCACGGCGGCACCCAGGGCCAGGCCAGCGATATCGCTATCCGGGCCAAACGGATTATTGATATCCGCGACAAGCTCACCCGGATCGCCGCGGAGCGCACCGGCCAAACCTTTGAGAAGGTGGCCAAGGATATGGACCGGGATTACTTCATGACTGCTGAGGAAGCGTTAGAATACGGCATCATCGACGAAGTGGTACAACGGCGCTAGTCCGGTTCAGACGGACCCTGTCCCGATAAACACCACAGTGCCATCCCGCTCCTCCCGTCTGATGCGGGCCTGGCCTTCCAGATGGATCAGATGGGCCAGCGTTTCGGACATGGCAAACCGGAACTGGTGCACGGTCAGGCGGGTGCCGAACAGGCTGGTGCAGCATTCATAAGCTGTGCAGGGGCCGGCGACGATCCGTTCCTCCATCTGGGCCAGACGTTTGTCGTGGTGAGCAATCAACTCGCCGCAGCGTTTGGCGAAGCCCTGGAAGCTGTCCCGGTGGCCGGGATATGCCCGCTCTACAGTGTATTCAGCCAAGTGGCGGAGCCCATCCAGGAAGGATGCCAGCGGGTCCTCCTCCACACCCGGCATGTATCCGATGTTGGGGGAAATCCGGGGCAGCACCGCATCACCGCAGAACATTTCCCACGTGTCCTTCCGGTAGAAGGACATATGGCCGGCAGCATGGCCGCCGGTCTCCACAGCCTCCCACAGATTGTCTCCCAGCTGGAGCATGTCGCCATTCCGGATAGGCGCCGTCTCCGGCCGCGGGGAAACCAGCTCCGCGAAGCCGGCCATATGCGGCAGCATAGCATCTGCCATAGGCGCATCCATGCCGTGCTGCCGGAACAGCCTCCAGAGGCGGTGGGCCGCTTCATCGCCGTTGCCCCACAGATCGTCCGCCTGGCGGCGTCCCCATTCCGAAAGGAATACGGGGGCGCCGCTTTTGTGCTGGAAGTACCCGGCCAGACCGTAATGGTCCGGATGATGGTGGGTCAGAACAATCCGTTCCAGCTGCCGGAAGCCGAGGTCCAAGGTGCGGAAAACTCCTTCCCAGAGCTCCAGCGCCTCCTGCGAATGAATGCCCGGGTCCAGCACCGTCCAGCCGCTATCCCCTTCAATCAGGTAGGCATTCACATATTGCAGCGGATAGGGCACGGGCACCCGCACCTGGAGAATATGCGGGTTATCCTGGCGGACAATTCCGTAGGCGCTGCTCACACGTCCTCCCGCTTGCTTCCCGTCATGATGAGCCGCAGGGAGGTTTCCGGATCATAGGCGGTACCGTCATAATGGCCGAAGGCCTTTTCAATGGTCAGCCCTGTTCCTTGGGCCAGCCGCCGGAAATCCTCAAGCCCGAACAGCCGGACCTGCTCCAGGTACTTCCTGTCGGGCTGCCCCGGCTCGCTCATGGTGATGCGCTTGCGTACAAACCCGTCCTCCACGGCACGCTTCTCATCAATCAGAATACTGCCGTCCTGACGCTGGGAGTGGGGGACCAGGTTCTTTTCCACGTAGCGGGCATTCAGGAAGTCGATAATGAATTTCCCGCCAGGGGCCAACACCCTCCCCATTTCCGCAAGCACACGGGCATTCTCCTGTTCCTCCTCAAAATAACCGAAGGACGTGAACAGGTTCACCACAGCGTCAAAGGGTCCGTCAAGGGGAAGGCTCCGCATATCGCCCTCCACCCAGGTAATCCGTCCGCTGTCGTCCAGCTTGCGGGCCTCCGATAAGAGCACCTTGGACAGGTCCAAGCCGGTGACCTTGTAGCCCTCATCCGCCAGTGCCACCGAATGGCGGCCCATGCCGCAGCACAGATCCAGAATGCGGGACCCGGCAGGCAGCTGGAGCCAATTGGCCATCCGTCTAACCTCCGCCTGGGCCCCGTGCAAATCCCGATGCTTATATACCAGGAGATAATCCTCCCCGAAGCTTTCCTCATACCATGCTGCCACTGCTCGTTCCTCCCAAACCGGATCATTATTCTTGTTTTTGCCGGTTGCAAATTCTTCTATCCAGTATACCACGGCGGCGCAAGAACGGGTTAATGGCAGACGGATCAGCGATCGGGTGGATGCTGCTGCTAACCATTTCTACAACCGGCTCCCGCATGATTCATGCCCTCCTGTTCTAACAGGTACACTTGCACCCTCGACCGTAAACCGCTGACGGAACTGAGCGGCGCTTAGCGGCGGAATCCGGTTTGTTGTCTGCGTTAACGGAACTCACACGCCGCTACAGCCTGATTTGCTGCAAAAATGACTGCCCAACGCCCTTTAAGGGTTTGTGAGTTCCGTTACATTTTCTACGGACGGATTTCCGGCGGTTAAGAGCCGCTGAGTTCCGTCCCTCGTAATTAGGGGATAGCTCTCAAATGCTCACTCATTCGCAGGATTGCAACTTCTACATGTGGGTAGGCGGGAACAGAAGTCACGCTGTCGCGTACTTCGCGAGGGGCGTATTCCTGCACGCTCCACGACGGTCCTTGGTGGTTCACCCTCCCATGTCTCTACGGGTCGAGCCCTGACATTCCTTCGTTATACCTGTCCAAGGGGTGGAGACCGATGACGTTTAGTTGACGGGTCCATCTGGCCCTGAGGAACTCAGCCTTCGGTTGGTGTGCATGTGTTGAAATCCTGGCGAATGAGTCAACTGTCGAGTGGCGATGACGGGCTTACAGAAATGATTTAGGCGGCAGATGCTCCCGCAAACAAGGGGGATTCATAAGACTTGCCCTGCTTCACCATGCCGACGATGATCCGGCACAGCTTGCCTATGAGCTTGAAGAGGGACGCCTGTTTTTTCATCCCCCTCGACTGGTTTTGAGTATGCCATCGTCTGAAATCCGGATGCTGGTTAACCAAGGTGAGCATGGCCCAGTACAAATACTTGCGCAACATGCTGTCTCCTCGTTTCGACAGTTTGATCTGCCCCTTGTATTTGCCGGAGGTGCGTTCCGCCAGATTCAGCCCTGCCCGGCGCAGCAGTTGCCGTCCGTGAGCGTAATGGCTTAAGTCGCCTGCACAGCCCAGCAGCACGGCGGTGGTGATCTTCCCTAGCCCGCGAATGCTTTGTAATTGTTCCGCCATGGGAATCTCGCCGAGCAGCTCGACGACGTCGGCCTCGATCTCCTGCAGATTTTTCTGGAGGCGAGTGTACTCGTCCAGCAGCCGCTTCAGATCCCGGCTGGCCTGCTTCACCGCGCTCCTGTCGCCGATGCTGTGCGCGGCGGCCACAAGCAGTTCTTCCGCCTTGGCGGCTCCCCGGTTTCCGCC
>JAQSYT010000149.1 GCA_029256065.1 Paenibacillaceae bacterium | reverse complement strand
GGCTGTACAACTGGTTGAATCCTTCATGACCAAGCTGCGCAAGCACAAGACTTACCGGGATTCCGTGCACTCCATGTCCATTCTGACCATCACCTCCAATGTGGTGTATGGCAAGAAAACCGGCAACACGCCGGACGGACGCCGTGCCGGCGAGCCGTTCGCACCTGGCGCCAACCCGATGCACGGCCGCGACGAGAAGGGCGCTTTGGCTTCCCTGTCCTCCGTCTCCAAGCTGCCGTACCAAGCATCCGTTGACGGCATCTCCAACACCTTCTCCATCGTGCCGCAAGCCCTGGGCAAGGAAGAGAAGTCCCAAGTGAAGAACCTGGTTGCCATCCTGGACGGTTATGCCGTGAAGCAAGGCCACCACTTGAACATCAACGTGTTCAACCGCGAAACTCTGACGGACGCGATGGAGCATCCGGAGAAGTACCCGCAGCTGACCATCCGGGTATCCGGCTATGCGGTTAACTTCATCAAGCTGACCCGCGAGCAGCAGCAAGACGTCATCAACCGTACCTTCCACAGCAGCCTGTAAAACAACACGAACGTAGAAGGCCCTTGAAGAAAACCCGGAATGCGCCGTGTTGCGTATTCCGGATTTTTTCCCCGGGGGATATCCGCGGCCAAACTTGATTCATTACTGCTGCATGCATATAGCAAAACCTTCTAGAGTACAACAAGCCATTTTTAACAGAAGACTACTGGACACCCAAGTTTACGCATGCTATGCTGTCAGCTTGGGATTATGTTCATAAGGAGGCGGCATACGATGAAGGGAAATATCCATTCCATTGAAACCTTCGGTACCGTAGACGGACCCGGCATTCGCTATGTGGTGTTCACCCAGGGCTGTCTGCTTCGCTGCTTATACTGCCACAATGCGGATACATGGGAAATCGGCACTGGCAAGGTGATGACAACGGATGAGATTATGGCTGATTTTGAAAGCTACCTTCCTTTCATCGAGGCTTCCGGCGGCGGAATTACCGTCAGCGGCGGCGAGCCGTTGCTCCAGATGGATTTTATGATTGACCTGTTCCGCAAGTGCAAGGCCCGCGGTATTCATACTACCGTGGACAGCTCCGGCGGCTGCTACAGCACCGAAGAAGGGTTTCAGGCCAAGCTTAAAGAGCTGATCCAGTATACGGATCTGGTTCTGCTGGATCTGAAGCATCTGGACGACGATGCCCACCGCAAGCTTACCGGACGCAGCAACGCCAACATTCTGCAATTCGCCCGTTTCCTCTCCGACCATAAGGTATCGGTTTGGGTACGCCATGTGCTGGTTCCAGGCTACACCGACAGCGATGACCATCTGCGGCGGATGGGGGAATTTATCAAGACCCTGGAGAATGTGAAGAAAATCGAAGTTCTGCCCTATCACAAGCTGGGTGTTTACAAGTGGGAGACCTTGGGCTACAAGTATGCCTTGGCCAATGTGGAGCCGCCCTCAGCCGATAGCGTAGAGAACGCCAAGGCGTTGCTTGGTGTTGCGGATTCTACTTTATCCGGCAGCCCAGTCAAATAAACGAACGCAATAAAGCCGGAACTGCCCTTTCTTAAAAGGGACAGCTCCGGCTTTTCAATATACTTTTCCTGCTGCTGAAACGACCTAAAGGAGGTGCGCCCATGTGGCCTTCCCGCTTCAAGCGCCCACGCAATCCCCAGCCCCCTTCCATGGGGGAAGAGGAGCCGCGGCCGACCATTCCCCTGCCCGCAGAAATCTATGTGGACCAGGATGCTGTTTCCGCAGGGCAAACCCAGCTGGCCCACTGGCTGGATGAAAAATATGAGGAATTCGTTGCCGGAGGCGGGCTGGACCGGCTGCCCGGCAAGGGCAAGCCCCTCACGGTTCCCACCGGGGATGTGATGAATACCATTTTGAAGCAGGCCGGTGTTCCCCATCCATGGGTGCTGCTGCGTCTTACCATTAAGGAGTCCATCGAAGATATCCTTTATCTGGTGAAGCGCACGCCTGATGACCCGTCCATCGACCAACAGCTGTCCGAGCTGAACAAACGGATTGTCCAGTACAACCTGGAGTCCCCCAGCCTGGCTCTTCACCGGCGCAAGCTCACCCGGGAAAACCTTTATGTGGAGCTGGAGAAGTGGAGGTAGCGGCTGCCGGACGCCTTTCCTTCTCCCCTCTCTTCATCTGCCGCGCCATCTGCCACGCCATCTGCCACGACATTCCTTCCCTATACCCCGACTCATGTTTTGCTTCATAACCAACTCCATTTACCGCTCCATATTCCACTCTCTTCTACTCCTAACCTACTGTATCCCTTTCTTTATACCTTGCTCCCCCTCCATTCCTTCTCCCTTTCCCACTCCCCCTCTCCATACCCGGTTCAAGCCGATTAAACTGCAAAAGTGCAGTTATTTACACCTGGATCACCTCTTTTCTCCAAAATAAATGCAAAAATGCAGTTATTCCGATGGTTAACCACCATTTTGGAGTGGAAACCAAAAAATAACTGCACTTTTGCAGGATGGGCCAGCTATGAAGCGAACCATGGAGAATTAAATGCACTTTTGCATTTCAGAATACCAAGGAACCGGCAATCCCAACCAATTGTTTACCGGAAAGCGTCCCTTCCTATTCTCGCACAAACCTTGTACATCTGCGCCCGGTTCCCCCGTGTCCATTTTGTCTGTGGTTGACTCAGCAGCGCTTGACTTTGTTGTTCTTGACTCAGCTCCCTTTGACCCACTTGCGCTTGAACCGTCTCTACTTGGCTCTTCTGCCCCTGGTTCGTCCCCGAGTGATTCACCTGTTCCCGGCGGCTGCTGTCCGTTGTTTCCGTTCCGGACCTGGCCCACCCGCTGCCCCCGATAATGGTACGGTACAGCTTCTGGTAATCCGGATGGACCACCACATCCGTCAAGTAGGCCGAGGTTACGCTGAAGGGCCTGCGCTTCCGGTTTAGCGACTCGATAATCTCTCCGCCGCTTTTGATCCCGATGCCATGGCCGTAATACATGCCATCCAGCAACAGCAGCACATTCTCCCCCTGCCATTCCGGGTGTTCCGGCGAAACATCCGGATTCTTGAAATATTGCACATCCCCCGGCACGGCGTCCTCGGGCTTTTTGGAATCCACCAGCTGCAGATCCTCATCATAATGCCAGTCGTACAAAAGCAGCCCCCCGAACCACAGGTTAAACAACCCGTCCCCAAGACTGTCCAGCATCCCTTTGTACAGTACAATCACAATCGCCGTGGCACATTCAAACGCATATAAGGGACCCTCTTGAAAAATATTGCGGATTCCATCGGCAGGCGTCACACTCTCCAGGAGGCGGAAGCCACCCTTCTCATCCCGCCGCCAATACCGGGGATTGCACCGGGAATCCCGGAATATGGCAAACTGGGCTCCGCTTGTCTGCAGGGCATGAGCCGCTTCCGTCAGCAGCACCCTCGTCCGCAGTTCAAAGCCCAGCTCCTCCCACGATGCATACCGGTAAACCGTCCGCTGTCCCGCTTTCATCCAGAACAGCTCCGTCTCTGCAGGTGTCGCTCCAGACGGCGGCCCGCTTGCCAATACGCCCATAACCTCGATCATGCCGTTCACCCCTTCTTATAAGCGAAAAGCCCTCTCCGGACAACGCAAGAGCGGCTTTTTCGCAGTTGTACATGATATCAGGATATGGGCGAAGGCTTGAACAGGTTACCCGCACACAGAAAACGCAGGTCGCAAGAAATTTCAGCCGAGGAAAAAATCCAGCGTTGAGCCAAGGGTGTGTCTGATAAATCCGAGGGGAGCAGATAATGCCCAAATTTTCGTTCCAGGCAAGGCACTTTTGTGAAGACGTACCGGGGGTGCGTCAAGCGGAAGTGCGCCGCAAGGGACGAAAGGCGGTGAAAGCTGCCCTCAAGCGGGTTTTCAGAAACGCCCTAATTCTCCCGCTTTTTTACCCCGTAAAATATTCGGGTCATAAATTTCCACAAACCCGCAACCCCTACAGGAAACAAATAAGTAATGGTTATGCTGGATATCCAAAAGCTTGCTTAAGCCCGTTCCGGTCATAGCCACCTCCCGGATGCTGCAGGCCGTGCCGCCGCACTTGGCGCATGTGAACCTGTCGGCAATTCTTTTCTCTATGCGGGAAGTATACCGAGCCGGGCCCTTACCCGGAAATTCCACCTCACCGGGTTGTTCCTCATCCGCATGCTCCATAAAAAAAATTCCCATCCGGCAGTGGGGACAGCGGCCGTCTGCAGGCTCCATCTCCTTGTAGCACCATGGGCATTCCATACGGCTATCCCTCCATGTTCGTGATGGCACCCGTCGGCGGAGACTTTCACACTAGCTGAAGCAGTTCATAAGCTTCCTCACATCACCAGTTAAACCAGCTTGCTCCATGTTATGCCAAAAGAGGCTCCAAGGCTGCCTATTTGTCCGTGCTCCTGCTGCGGAGCCGGGCTAGCTCTGCGTCATCCGGCTCCGATCCGCCGTAGCGGGCCCGTTCATAGGCGCCGCACAGCTCCGGGTCAAGCAGCTTCGCGGCCGCTTGGCCGGCTGCTGCCGCCTGCAGGCCGGGCTTCGGCTTGGCCGCCTCCGCTGCTGCCGCGGCAGCCGCTTCCGCAGGCGTCCACTCCTCGCGCCAGCGGAAGCCACCACGCACCGCCCGGCGCACCGCCTGGGCGTAAAGATAACGCATCCGCTGCCGATTGTCCGCCAGGTCCTCCCAACGGACCTCGCGGCGGCCTTGGAACAGCCGCTTCAACCGTCCCAGCGGACCTGTGCCGCTGGGTTTGCTCTCCCGGGTGGACAGGACCGTGTCCACATAACCGGGGTCAAGCTCATCCTCCTTGCCTTGCGCCCTCCGGGAAAACCAGGCCGAAACCCGCTTCAGCCAGCCAGGCAGCCACCTGGACAGCGCCTTGAAGCAGTAATACACAAACGCAGCGGCGGCCGCAATGAAGACCGCCATCAGCAGGTATTCCAGAATGACCCAAATCAGCGCCGGGTCTCCCTTCGCTTCCGGCAAGCCGGATTGTTGTTGGGGAGGCGGAGTAGCTGCCGGTTCCGGCGGCAGCTCTACAGGCTCGCCGGCCAACAGTCCCAGGAACCACCGGAGCGCTTCCTTCACGGCAGTGCCGATGGCGCCATCCACCAAGCCCCAGAAGGACAGGAGAAATACCGGCAGCCCAAACACCGTTACCAGAAGCCGGTTAAAACGTCTCATGTGGCGGGCGGAAGCTGTTTTTCCTCTGCCGCCGTAAGTCCCGCCGGACAAGGAATAGGAGTTGCCGATTAATATAGCCAGCAGAAACAGCAGCGATGCGATCACCGCAAGGCCATCCGAGTATACACCCAGCCCCTCAGCCCGATGGATGTAAAATCCCGAGGGTGCACACAAAGCCAGTCCCATCCAAGGGAAGACAGGCTGGATATCGCTTTTGCCCGAGCGGACCGCTCCTGCAGCCCGGGTGGCCAGAACGGCTCCCGCCGCTGCCGATAATAGCGCGTTATAGGAAATGCCGTGCAAAAGCCAGGCCCAGCCTGCTACTGCCGGCGCCGCCCATAGAATCAAAAAGCCCAGCCTGTTCAAAAAAGGAAGTCCAGCGGACAGGGCGCCCAATACGGTGTAGCCCGCCAAACCGGCCAGCCAGCCCCAGGCCCAGCTGCTGCCGTTATAAAGGGACCCGGCTACCCCCAGCAAAACCGGAGACAGGGATATCAGCTCCAGCCAGCCGGGAGCAATGCCGGTCCAGCATTTTTTTGCATATGCCAAAAATGGATTGCCGGTCTTCATGGTAAGCCTCCCTACGTACATTGAATACCGTCGGCGGCGGATACCGCCTGTTGTCAGCCCGCTTGGGGCACGGTCGTGCCGGAATGATCAGCCTGCTGCCTCTCCCCGGCTACCCGTTCACGCTCCAGCGGAAGCAGCAGCACCTTGCTGCCCTGCTCCTCCAGCGCCTGCATCTGTTCCTCCAGAAGCGGGCTGCGGTAAGCGGAGATGAGAACGTAATCGCAGGATGTCTCCAGCCGTTCCCCCTCCAGCCGCAGATACTCGGCAAAATGCACCTGCTGCTCCAGCTTCAGCTTGGCCATGGCATCCAGCAGCTGCCTATGGTGCACATTGCCTGCACTCGGAGCCAGCCGGATGCTGGTCTCCGGCTCATCCACGGTTGGCGCGTTGCAGCCGAAGCCCACCGGCATACCTTCCGCCAGCGCCTGCTCTACCAGGGTTAAGGCGCAGCGGATACCCCATTCCATCAGGGCCTCCTCGTTGACCTCTCCCCACATATCCTCTTTCTCCGCAATATTCAGGAGAATCATCAAACGCCGGTCGGCGGTATAGCCATGCTCCCTGACCTGCAGCTGCCCGGTGCGGGAGGTAGCTTTCCAATGGATGGAGCGCAAAGAATCGCCGCTGCGGTATTCCCGGACACCCAGCATAAGATAGGGGTCCTCCACCACCCAGCGTTTTACTGCAAACTCCCCCTGCCAGCCCCGCCAGGGCAAAGGCAGCTCCTCCAAGGAAACGGAGCGGGGATAAACCAATAGCCGCTGGTTAACCCGGTCCGTGCGCACAGTCTGGGAAATCCCGAACAGGTCGCCGCAGCTTAAGGTCACAGTTTCCAGATCATAGCAGCCTCTTCGTACGCAACGGACTTTGTGCTGGCGGATCACCTCGGTGTAGCCCCACAGGGAGAACAAGCTCCGGTGGTTCTGCAGCCGGGCGCCGGTAGCGATGCTGAGATTTTCCTGGCTGACAAACTGGAGGCTCGACGACAACAGCGCCTCCAGGCGCAGCCAGGGCAGTGGCAAACCCTTGTCATTGACAATATGCTCCTGCATTTCCACCATATCGCCTTCCACACAAAAGTCTCTGTCAAACTTGCGCTGGTAGTCCAGCCGTTTCAAGCCCCGCCGGCGGAACAAAACCGACTGGCCCCAGAGAGCAACCAGCGCCAAAATCGCCAATAGGGATACACTCACAGAAGTATTGCCTCCTATCTCGAATAACTTGGTCCCTGCCGCAGGCCGGATAAGTTATGATGAGCCTCGAAATCGGTGAAACCGATTTGAGGGCAGCCCTGAAATTTACCCGCCCAGCCCACCTGCCCGATGCTCTTACGGAACTCAGCGACTCTTACAGGCCAAAAACCGGCTTTTCCCGCGCGTAACGGAACTCACCGACTCTTAAACGGGAATATTTACGCATAACCAGCCGGAATCAGCCCGTAAGAGCTTCTGAGTTCCGTTACAATCTCAAAAGCTGCAGTTTGAGCCGCTAAGCGTTTCTTAGTTCCGTTAGAGCAAATTGCCGGGCTGCTGTGCACTTAATCACGGCCTCCTGCATTTGTCACTCCGCTCCCTAACGCTCACGCCGCTCCTACCGCGCTCCCAGCTCCTCGGCGGATTCCGTAGGCACCGGCGTTTCCGCCAGGATCCGCCGGATGGCCGACTCGGCTACCCGCTCGAAGGGGTTGCCCCGGCGGGCCGGCAGCACCCGGTGGGACCACACGGGCACCGCCATGGCCTTCACATCATCCGGCGACACGTAATCTCTGCCGGAGAGAGCGGCCCGGGCCTGGACCACCCGCAGCATGGCCAAGCAGCCCCGGGGGCTGACCCCCGAGAGCAGATCCTTGTCGCTGCGGGTCCGTTCAGCCAGATCGAGAATATATCCGTACAAGTCCTCATGGACGGTTACCGAGGTGTAGCTCTCCTGGGCCGCCCGGATTTGCGCCGCATCCGATACAGGAGCAAGGGAGGCCAGCGGGTCCGCCGTGCGGAAGCGCCGGAGAATTTCGATCCCTTCCTCACGCCCCGGATAACCCATGCTGATCTTCAGCATGAACCGGGCCAGCTGCGCCTCGGGCAGCGGGAAGGTGCCTTGGTTTTCCAGGGGATTCTGGGTTGCCACCACCAGAAACGGCTGCTCCAGGGGATAGGTTACCCCGTCAATCGTCACCTGGCGCTCCTCCATACACTCCAGCAGCACCGATTGGGTGCGGGGAGTGGCCCGGTTAATTTCGTCGGCCAGCAGCAGATTGGTGAATACCGGACCCGGCCGGAATTGGAATTCCGAACGCTTCATATCAAAAAAGTTGATTCCGCTTACATCCGCAGGCAGCAAATCCGGCGTAAACTGGATCCGGCTGAAGCCGGTATCCAAGGACCGGGCCAGCGCCTTGGCCAGCATGGTTTTGCCAGTACCCGGCACATCCTCCAGCAGCACATGTCCTGACGCCAGCAGCGCCATAAGCAATTGATCGATAACCTCTTCCTTGCCTACAATCACTTTTTCCACATTCCGCTTAACTTGTTTACCCCAGTCTTGAATCTCCTGCAACCGCATGTTGCATTCCGCCTCCTTACTAGTAAAACAACCTATTCCCCTATCATACCACAGGAGGAAGCCGGGAAGTGAGCCCTTCCGCCCAGAAATTACCTGATTCGCCTATTCCCGCTTTATTATGCTGCAGGCCATTCCAAAAAAACGGACAGGTTTTTGGCCTCTGTTTTCCCAGGGATGTATACTGGAGGTAGAGGAATTTCTTGGACAAGGAGGCGAAATGTATGCATATGCTCTATGGCTACAGGCGGGCAAGCTTTCTCCTGCTGGCTTTCCTGCCGGTATTGGGCATCGCCTTTCTCCGGATGATGCCGGAGGGTGCAGCCCTGTTCATTCACAAACCGGCTTACGGATTATTAATTGCCGTCGGAGTGCTCCTGTCCGGTTATCTGGGGCTTGCCGCAAGCCGCTCTTACCTGATGGAGCTGGATGTTTCCCTCCGGTACTTTGCCCTGGCCTTTGGCGGCTTCGCGTTTATGTTCGCCTTCCAGGCACTGCTGATTCCGGTGGCGGGGGAGGAGCCCTTGCTTTTCCTCAGCATGGGTACACTGGCCCGTCTTACTATATGCATATACATCTACTTGGGGCTGCGGTCCCTTCTTGCCAAACGTTCCCCTGAATTCCGCAAAAAATCCCTGAAGTGGTGGCACAGGCATTTCGCCGCATGGGCAGTATTCATACTCCTGAGCGCAGCTGCAGCCGAAGCCGGCTTGCTCCATGCCAATACTGTGAAAACCGGGGAGATTCTCGCCCTGGGCACCGCCTTGACGGCAGCAGCCCATCTGCTGCTTGCGCGCAAGCACTCCTCCCGCCTGCGGTTCCATCTGTTTGCTCTGCTGATTTTTGCCCAGGCTTCCCTGACCTTTATTCTGGCTTCTCCCTGGAATGCCCTGTGGTGGTTTGCCCACGCAGTCACCACCGCAGGCTTCCTGGTACTGGGCTATGCGCTGGTCCGCTCCTACGAGGAAACCCGCTCCATCGGGCGGGTCTATAATGAGAATCTGCTCTATCCCGCGCTGCGGAGTGTCATGCGGACCACCCATGAGGGTTTTGTGATGACGGATAATTTGGGCAGAATCAATTACGCCAACCCCCGGATGGAAGCATTCTTCCAGGAAAAGCCGGCCCCCGGACAGCTGATTGCCGCTTATCTGGCCAGGCAGAATCTGAAAACCTCCTCCCAGGAGGTGCTCTCCGCCGTTGTAGGAAGCCTGCTGTCGGAAGAATCAGCCAGCATCGATCTTCATATCCAAGCAGAGGTCCCCCGCGAGGGAAGTGAGCCGGTTTATTATGAATTTTATGCCTCACCTGTGCTGGATGAGCTGAGCCGGACCCGGATCGGCTACCTTTTCGTCTTCCGCAACCGCTCGGAGGAGGAACGCCTGAACCGGATGAAGGATGATTTCATCGGCATTGTTTCCCACGAGCTGCGCACCCCCATGTCCGCTATTCAGGGCTTTACGGAGATTCTGTTGGAGCGGGAGGTGCCGCAGGAGAAAAGAGTCCGCTATCTGGAGACAGTCCACAACGAGGTTGTCCGGCTGTCGGCGCTGGTGGATGATTTCCTGGATATCCAACGGATGGAGGCGGGAAAGCTTGCTTACCACTTCGAGCCGCTGGATTTAGGGGCGGTGGTCACGGAGGTAGCCGAGCAATGGCAGGGGGCGGAGAAGCATACCCTGCGGCTGGACCTGCCCGCCCACGGCTTCTTTATCCGCGGGGACAGGGAACGGATCATTCAGGTGCTGCACAATCTGATCAGCAATGCCGTCAAGTATTCCCCCGGCGCCGAAGCGGTGGATATTTCCTTGTCCTGCGCAGACGGCCGCGCCGCTATCCGGGTGAAGGATTACGGGCTGGGCATCCCTGAGGAGAGTCTGACCCGCCTGTTCCAAAAATTCTACCGGGTAGAGACAACCCGCCACCGGAAAATCCGCGGCACCGGACTGGGGCTGTCCATCGTGCGGGAAATTGTAGACACCCACGGAGGGGAAATAAAGGTGGAGTCCGCCACAGGCAGCGGCTCCGAATTCTCTGTTTTCCTGCCCTCTTATGAGCCGCCGGAGCTGAAGGGAAGAATCGCCCTTCTGCAGGAGCCCGACGAGAAGAATCCGCTGCTTCTGGCCTCCGCTGCGGAGCGGGCGGGGGAGCCTCTGCAGTTTGTCAGCCGGGAGGAGCTCTTATTCGTGCTGGAGCAAACCCGTTCGCTGCCTAAGCTCTGGATCGCCGATATCCGCCTGGAGGAGCAGCGGGACGGCTGGAGCCTCTTGCGGATGCTGCTGGAGGAGAAGCGGTACCGGACAAGCCCGCTGCTCATTACTGTAACCGGGGGAACGCCTGGCTCCGGCCATGGCTCCGGGGAAGGGGGACCCTCTAAGCCCGCCGACCGCAATGTGCAGGTCGACCTTATGGCCCGTGAGCTGCTCAAGCGACCCCACGAAGGCCAGCTCCTGGCCGCGGCTTATGACGAGCAGGCGCTGCTGCAGCTGCTCCACCGCCAGGGCATCGAGATTGCCGGCATCGAGCGGGTGGGCAGCATCAGCACCTTTGCCATTCTGAGCTGTCCGAAGGATTCGGAGGAGCCCGCCTCCTGAGCTGCAGAAATCAAAGCCACCGGCTTGAGCATCCTCCGCCGGTCTTCGTACTTTTCATATGGTGACGCCGCATGGCTTGAACGTTATAATGGTTGTGGAGCGGTGGTGAACGCTTACAACATGAATTGGCGGGAGAGAATGGCATGACCCATCCCCATAAGGCCGGTTGGCCGGCCCAAACAAGCAGCCCGTTGAAGCGCGCGGCAACGGCGGTGTTCCGCCATGCCTGGTTCCGCTTTGTCCGGAGACGGATAAGCCTGCTTATACTCCCCTTTCTGCTGGTGTTCCTCACAGAAGCTCTGACCCGCCGCGGCTGGTCGCAAGCTTTTGCCTGGATAACAGAGCATCCCAATGAATTCGCCCTGAACTGCTGGATTGCTTTTTTTGCTACCCTGGCGGCTGCCGCCTTAACCGGCCGCACCCGTGCCTCTTCTATCCTGCTGCTGCTGACGGTGGCAATACTGGGCATATGGAGCGGCATCAGCATGAACCGGACGGGCCTGCCTTTATTGCCATGGCGCATTATGCTTCCCGGACGGGAAGCCGACCCGGTGGCGGCTTTGAATCCCTCTCTCACCTCAGGCCTGCTCGCAGCAGCGGCAGGGACAGCCGCAGCGCTGGTATTGGCATTCCTCACCCCCGGGACCCGGATGGGAGCCAGGGAACGGCTGCTGTATGCGGCCGCGGGTCTTTTTTTCCTGGTATCCGTGTATCTGGATTGCCCGGTTTCCTTCACGGATTATTTCCGGATCACCCTGTTCCACTATGAAGAGGAGGCCAGCTACAACCGCAACGGCTTTGGGCTGTCCACTTTAGATAATCTCCACTTTGTAGCACCGGTGCGGCCGGCCGGCT
>JAQSYT010000148.1 GCA_029256065.1 Paenibacillaceae bacterium | reverse complement strand
AAGGACTGGGAGTTGAAGGTGCCGTACTCCCTTCCGTCCGGGAAGGTTTTTTTGGCATAGTCGTCAAAGCAGAGCACCGTTCCTTCTGCGCTCTCCCCCACCAGCCTCACCCGGGGCTTCAGGATTTGCAGCTTCTCCCGGTATTCGCCGTTCTTGATATGAATTTCTGTCCAGCCCGAAGCATTCTCGGGGATTGCGTCCACCGCTTCCTGAACAGTTGTAAAATCGCCGCTTCCGTCCTTGGCTACGATCATGTTGATTCCTCCTAAGAGTTTTCGCGCTAGCGAAAACTGGCTTCGTAAGCATTCACTAAGCTTTTGCCGTTTGGCAAAGCTGGCATCATAAGCATTCACTGAGTTTTCGCGTAAGCGAAAACTGGCTTCGTAAGCATCCTTTAACATAGGATGCTTGAGGCTTCACTTCTAACGGCGGCCAGCACCGCTATTTACCGCAAAAACGCCTTTCACATTTCTAACGGCGGTAAATGACGCTATTCCCGTCATTTCCGCTGAAGTGGCCCCGAATTAACCATAATAAGGTCCCTCACCTCCGTTAGAATCGCCCATGGCCCAGCGGCCATCGCCAGCAGTGAAAATGGTGGGTGCAGGTGCAACATTTTCGTATAAATCCCTCATGGGCATACGTTCATCACCAGGAATAAATAGGCATGGGTGCATCCATTTCGTTAAAGGGCGGCGGTCAAATCAGGGTGTCACCTCGTTTGTCCGCTAACGGAACTGAGGAACTCTTAGAAGGAAATATTCACGCAATTACTAATCTAACGGAAATGAGCGACCGTTAGGAGTGGAATGGGTCGATTCCGAGGAGGCTGCATGCCTTCTAAGGGCGTATGAGTTCCGTTAAAATTGCCGCAAGCTCATTTTCAGTGGCTAAGGGCGGCTCAGTTCCGTTAGCGTCTTCCACGGTCTTCTGGCCACGGCAAGCACCGTACAGGTGCGCATTTTCGTATAAATCTGGAAGAGGCGATTTTCGGCAATATAGAGGCTCTCACCTCCGTTAGCTATCCCATGGTTCCAGTTGCCGCCCGCCGCATTGGCGGCCGGCTTCTATTCCAGACGGCGGAGCCATTCGTAAGCTTTTGCCCCGCTGATCTCATGCCCGCCGGCAAAATAATCCACCGCCAGCTCCTCTTCCGCGCCTGCTGCCTCATAAATCATAGCCAGCTTCTCCATCGCCTTCATAGCGCCCTCCCGGGGAAATACCCGGTCAGACTCGCCGGATTCCACCAGCACACTGCGGGGAGCGATCAGGCCGATCAGCTCCGGCATTTCCGCATCCTGGAGAATGCCGGGGATGTAATTGTCCAAGCAATGCATCCGGGTCAGGATACTGTCCCGGAAAGTATTGGCGTAGCCGCTGACCACCGTCGCCCCGATGCGCTCATCCAACGCAGCCGTATATGCCGCCACCAGCCCTCCGCCGGAAATGCCCATACAGCCGATGGCACCCGGCTTTACCTCCGGACGCGACAGCAGATAACCTACGGTCTGCATGGTCTCGGCTACCCGCACGCCGCCGATATTGCGGCCCAGCAGCATCAAATGCGCCGAGATGCGGCCGCAGGAGCTTTGCTTGGGACCTGCCGCGATATCCTCCGGCAGCCTTCTGTCGCCAAAGGCCAACAGCTCCGGCGCAGCAACTACAAAACCCTGCTGGACCAGCTCCACAGCAAAATCCTTATGCAGCCCAGGCGTAGCCTCCCGCTCGGAGCCATCAGGCTCCAGCCCGACAATCTCCCTGCTCCCATAGCCATGGCCGTGAATGGCAACGATACCCGGCCGCCCTTCCTTAACGCCATCCGGGATTAGCACATAAACAGGCATCCGCATGCCGTCCATGGTTGCCCACTCTACCCGTTCCCGTACATAACCTTGGCATTGCACCCGTTCCCGCACCACTGGCGGCTCCTCGGGAGCGAAGGAAGCTCCCGCATATGCAGGCTCCTCCGGAGTCGTCCGGCTGTATGCCTGCACCGGGTGAAGACCCAGCCTCCTGGCCAGCCTGTCCTTTAGTCCGCTGCGCCAAATTTTCCAGTCTGTTTCCGCCGTATAAGCAAAGGCCGGCCGGTTCTCATCCAGAAGTCTTTGCAGGTACATGCTTGTTTCCGTCATGGCCATTCCTCCAAATTGTAAGCTTCTACACACACTCTATCCATTTTAGAATAATATTTCAGAAAAAACTTTAAAAATACTTGTCATATGAATTAAAAATTACATATATTTGATCATACCCTATATCTGATCACAAACTCAAGAAAGCCGTTCCGGCATTCGCTTGCCATATAGCGATCATACACCTATGCCCGACAAAACGCACATTGCTGCAGCAAAAAACCGCAGCCATTTCGGCTGCGGGTACACATCGAGCCTCCAGGCTCAACAGCATCATGCACTTAATTATGATAATAGATATGCCCTGCCCTCTCTACTACGTAATCTCTATCGAGCGCCCGCCTGATGCCGGGGGAGCCTGCTTCGCTTCGGTTCCAGTTCCTCCCCCGGTTCCTCCTCCCGCTCCAGCAGGCCCACACCATTCCGCTGCATGCTCCAGCAGCACAGAAAAACCCAACAGAGCCTCACGCCGGGAAGCGGCAAAATGCTTCCGCGCTTCCCCCGTGCCCCTTATTCCGGCCAGGCTGTCGCCAAGGGCCGTCAAGCTGTCCCACACCTTTTCCACTGCTTGTTTGTCCATGTTCATGCTCCTATCATTCTCCCTCCGTATTCAATTGGCCAAACCGGACTGCCAACGCCTTCCCGGCAAAACGGGCCGATTCGATGGGCCTTCCCATCAGCGCGCGGGGCAGCAGCACCTTCCGCTTATATGGCCCCGCCTGCACCGTCAGCTCCTCTCCCCGCTGGCTGAGCTTCAACTCCTCCTTTTCCACAAAAGGAAGAGTAAGCTCCAGCATGTAACCCTCCTCCTCCCGGCGGATCACTTGGGTAAGTCCCTGATACAGCACTCTGCCCGCTTCATTCCCGGCAAAAGCGGCATCTCCCAGCCGCTTCAGCATAGGCAGCCCGCAAACCTCCTCCGCCATCATCGGAATACGCAGGATAGGGAGAGGCTGGAAGGAATGGACAATCTCCTCCTCGTACTTCCGGTGGATATCCAGCCAGCCTGCCCAGTAGCCTGTACCCGCCTCCTCCGGCAGCACCCGGTTGACAATCACGGCATCCGTATTGAAGCCGTACAGATTCAGATAGGTAAACGCACGCCTGGCCTCGGCGATGACCATTTTTTCCGGGTTCACCACCAGCCGCACGGAGGTTATCTCCGGGTCCGTCAGCAGCTTCTGCAGCTCCTTCAGCTTATCCGCCAGCTGACCTACACTGTCCAGCACCTTGTCATCCGGCAGCTCCAGACCGCCTGCTACCAGCTTGGCAACAGGGCGGACCACCTTCAACAGCCGCCGCTCGTGCGGGAAGATTTTCTCCAGCCACCAGTCCAGCAGATCGGGATAGCTCAGAAGCCGCAGCGTTTCGCCGGTAGGGGCGCAATCCACCACAATCACGTCATAAGCCCCCGAGGATGCCGCGCGGAGAATTTCCAGAAGGCTGAACAGCTCCTCCAGACCGGGAAAAACCAGCATTTCCTCCGAGGAAATATCGTCCAGGTCGGCCCAGGCCATCAGCCTGGACAGCCAGCCCTGCACAGCGCCCCAATGCTTCTCCGTTTCCCGGAGACTGTCGATTTCCTGGCCCCAGAGTCTTTCGCTGACCAGAACAGGCTCACTTCCCAGAGGAAGGTCAAGAGAATCAGACAGACTATGGGCCGCATCCGTACTGACCACCAGCGTGCGGAGCCCCTCCGCTGCCAGCCGCACTGCCGTAGCCGCTGCCGTGCTGGTTTTGCCCACGCCGCCTTTTCCCGTATAAATCATAATCCGCATCCAAAAACCCTCCTATTATTACGATTTCGTAATATTTATCTAAGAATAAACGCCTTTCGGCGTCTCCTTCGTATCTTCATTCTCCAATCTCAATCCGCCGGAGGACCGGCTTCTCCGTCTCTTTGCCAGACCCTTCTCCTCCCTGAAGCGCCTTAGCGGCCTTCAGGGCCAAACGGACAAACTGCTGAAGCTCCTCTGCCGTCAGCGCCTCTCCGACGCGGACCAGGGTTTTATTCAGCATCTCTCTGGCAGCAGCAGCAAGAGCCGCTCCCTCCTCCGTCACCCGGAGAAGAATAATCCGCTGGTCTTGCTCCGACTGGAACCTCCAGAACAGCTTCTTATCCGTGAGCCGTTTGGAGAGGCTGGTCATCGTGCTTAAAGGCACGCCTAGGGAAGCGGCCAGCTCGGAGGTGGTCATTTCCCCATGATGATGCAGCATCACCACCGCTGTCAGCTCGGAGCGGTTCAGCTTCTTCTCCAAGCTGGCCCATTCCGGCACCAGGGTCAGCGGCTTCAGCCCATGCTTTAATAATAATTCGAATAACTCATCCATTGCGGAGCTCCTGTAATTGAATCTGCTTTTGCAATCATAATACTACGATTTCGTAGTAATTACAATTGGATATACATCGCATAAGCAAATAATTCCTCCACCGTCTATACGCCCCTGCCCAATCCGATTATAATGAACACAATCATTGAGAAAAGAGGTGGGCGGATGATGATCCGAGCTGTTCGAGGTAGGTAGTTTTCGGGCCGGGCAAAACGCGTGCCGGCTGTCAAGGGGGTTCTCTGCCCTTTTTTGGCCAAACGAAAACGAATAACCTTGAACGGTGCCGGAATATATCCGCTTTTCAGCCTGGAGGCACCGGTTTGTGCGGCATCAGGAGGAACGGGAGTCCCGTTCTGCCCTTATATTGCCCGCAGCGGAAACGTCTCCCGGCTTTTATTTTTTCTCAAGGAGGCTTCATTCTATGTTAAAAAACATCCTGCTTCTGTTCAAATGGACGGTTCTTCTCTATATTCTCATGGGTGTGGCGGCCCAGTTCCTGGGCACAATGGGGATCCGTGTGTTCCAGGAGCTGCTGGACACCATTGCCCAAGCACATAGCCTGCAAAAAAACGCAACCCTAATACTGCTGTATGGCTCTATATTGATGGGAGCAACCCTGCTCCATTATTTGCTGGAATTTCCCCGTACCGTTCTTTCCACCGGCATTCACGAGCAGCTGAAGGTGACCGCTCTTGCCAAGGTATCCAAAATGGACTACAGCACTTATCAACATACGGGCACCGGAGAGTTGCTCAAGCTTATCGATAATGGCGCCCAAGCGGGAACGGGCATCGTGCATTCCTTTTATCTGCGCATTCTGCATGACCTGCTGCCCGGCTTGCTGTTCAGCCTGTTTTTCATCAGCCGGTATAATTCACAGGTGGTGCTGATCATCGGAATCGGCTACCTGGCAGTTTTCCTGCTCAGCCAATTGCTGCTGCAAAGACTGTACCGGATGAAATCGAAGCTTCTGGCAAGCCAGGAGAAAATGTCCGCTTTATCCGTCCGCGGCTTTATGGAGCTGGCCGTATTCAGGCTGAACAGGCGGTACAGCAAGGAACTGGAGCGCCTGCAGCAAACAGCAGGGGAAATCGTCCGGACCAGCACCAGGATCAGAATGATCCACGAGGCTTTTTTTGCCCTATTTGCCATGCTGGTCAATCTGATAAAGCTGGCCATTCTGGTGTATGGGGCCCGGAGCCTCATGGCCGGTCACTCCTCCATTGGTACCATTGCCGCCATGATGATGTTTGTGGATCATATTTATTCGCCTATTGCCATCTTCAATGTGCTGTTTGTGGAGTATAAGCTGAACGGGGTGGCGTACAAACGGTTTGAGGCTTTTTTAAGGGGGCCGGAGGACATTCATTTGGATGCGGGTAAAGAAGTGGAGCGGCTGCGGGGGAAAATCGACTTTGTGGATGTCTGCTTCCGATATGGAGGCCACGGGGTTCTGCACAATGTGACCTTCTCCATCAAACCCGGCTGCACCACGGCGGTTATCGGGGCCAGCGGCAGCGGCAAGTCCACCATCGTGAAGCTGATGCTGGGGCTTCTGAAGACATCCTCCGGACAAATATTGGTGGACGGGACCGATATTAACAGGTTGAAGCTGGACAGCCTGTACCGCCATTTGTCGTATATTTCGCAGGAGGCACCGGTGTTCGATACCACCATTAGAGAAAATATCATGTTCGATGAAAAGCTTGAAGATGCCGAGATTTACGCCATATTGGAGCAGGTCCAGCTTAAGGAGACGGTGCTATGCCTGCCGGATGGCCTGGAAACCAAGGTGGGGGAAAGAGGCATGAAATTATCCGGAGGTGAAAGACAGCGGCTGGCCTTGGCCAGGGTGATGGCACAGCAGCGGAATTTGGTGGTCCTGGACGAACCGGTTTCGGCCTTGGACAACAAAACGGAAAAAAGCCTGATGGACGGCATCCTGAAAATACCGCCAGGCAAAACCGTGGTGATTGTCGCTCACCGCCTCCGCTCTATCCGAAATGCGGACACCATTATTGTGGTCCGCAACGGGGAAATCGCAGGGATAGGGAATTTTGCCTCCCTGATAGAGAACAGCACCTACTTCCGGGAGCTGTGGAGCCTGGAGGAAACGGCACAAGCTGCCGAACAGTAAAAAAAGTGCAGCCCGGCAGAGCCTTCTTGCGCCCTGCCGGGCTTTAGCTGCTGCCAGTAAGAGTTTACAATAAGGCTGAATTTTGAAAACAGGCTGATTTTTTATAGAGGATATATCCTTTTTCACGAAATCTATATACAATACATGTATGTGTGTGTTTCAGGCTCGCCCCATTCTCTATCTTCTTCTGGCAGGTGATCCCCGCGTTTATGCTTTCCCTGAGCCGCAAATCTCTTTATCCCTTCAAGCTCAAACTCGGATTCCTGCTGTTCAGCGTCGTTCTGCTCATGTCCGGCCTGATGGGCGCCTTCCAATATTTCTTTGTCAAGCATCTGCTCGAAAGCAATTTTGAACAGAACCGGAGGATGATTGAGGAACGGGTCAGAAACACGGTAGCGGATGCCGACCGGATGAATCTGCTGGTGGAGCGTCCCATGGAACAGGAAGCCCGGCCTATTCTGGAGGCTGTAAGGAACCATTATTTGAATAGCGGCCAGATCGGCTTTGACTTAAAACCATTTGTTGCGGACAAGCCGGATATGGACCTTTATATTATCGACCAAAGCTATACAGTCATCGCTTCCACCAACACAGGCGACATTGGCTTGAATTTCCAGCCATACAGTGACTTTACCCGTTATCTGGACGGGGTTGTGCGGGAGGGCGGCTTTGCCGGGTCACGGATCAGTCTGTCCCTGAACGGGTCTAACCTGACGAAATACTGCTATCTCCCCTCCGGTGACGGCAGATATATTTTTGAGACGGGCGCCCTTATTGACCCGCGTCTGCTTGAGCTAAAAACCAGCACCTTCGAAAATTTCGAGACAGCGGTTGTCCGGGAGAATACATTTATCGACCGGGTGATCCTCTATGACTACCTGGGCGTTTCCTACAAGAAAGAGAAAAATGGCTTGAACTACCGGATTGACGAGAAGCATAGCCCCGCTTTTGCCCAAGCAATGGATACTCTGCAGACGGTGGAGACGGAGGGTGTCTACGAAGGTCAAACCGTCATCTACCAATATGTTCCCTACCAGTTGGTCAATGCCGCCGGCAACAATGAGATCAGTGTTATTGAAATCATATACAATGAGGACAGCCTGCGTCAGTCCTTGTTCCGGAATCTTCTGGTATCCTCCATATTAGTGATTGCCGCGGCATGTATTGCCGGCAGCTATGGCTTCTACCGGTCACGCTCCATTACCCGGCCCCTTCAGGCTATTGCCTCCGGCATCCGCAAAATCGCCAGAGGCGACTATGACGTGAGCCTGGACATCCGCTCTACCGATGAATTTGCCGTGCTGGGCAGAAAGGTAGAGCAGATGGCAGTGGAGATCCGGGAGCTGCTGGGAGAACGGAGCCGTATCCAGCATGAGCTGGAGAGCAGTTTGAAGGAAAACCAGAACAGCTATTTTGAAACTGTCCGTGCCTTGGTCAACGCCATTGAGGTTAAGGACGCGTATACCCGCGGCCATTGCGAGCGGGTGATGGATTATTCCCTTGCCATCGGACGGGCCATGAATTTGACCCAGCAGGAGCTTCACGATCTCCGGTTCGGGAGCATTCTCCATGATATCGGCAAAATCGGCATACCGGAGCATATTCTAAACAACCAGGGCAGCTTCAGTCCCCAGGATTTCGAAATGATGAAACGGCATCCGGCCATTGGGGACAAGCTTTTGGAGGGTCTGCATTTTTTGGATAACAGCCGCAAAATTGTGCATGAGCATCACGAGCGGGTGGATGGAACCGGATACCCTCAAGGTCTTAAGGGCGAAGAAATCGGGCTGATGTCCAAAATCGTATCCGTTGCCGATGCCTATGACGCCATGACCAGCGACCGTCCCTACCGGAAAACCGTGATGTCGTCCAAAGACGCCCTCCAGGAGCTGGAGCGGCAGGCAGGCACCCAATTTGATGCCCGTGTAGTGAGGATATTCGTGATGCTGTTGACCGGCAGACTGGACCTGAATGCTAATGGTCCCAATTTACGGAACCTTGAGAGGAGGATGTGATTTTCCCCCATGACCGCATATGCCATATTCTCCCTCACTGCTTTTGTGGTGTATCTGTTCGCCGGTATCTATCCGGTTGTCAAATATAAACGGGACGCTGTCAGCATTTTGTTCATGCTGACCTGCCTCAGCCTTGCTGTCTGGTCCTTCGCTTATGCCTTCGTTTATATGGAATATTCCGTTTTCTGGATTAAGCTGTCCTCTGTAGGCTGGTGCTTCTTCAGTGCGCTGGTGCTCCATACCATGCTCCGGTTTGCCCGGATTTCCTTCTTTCTGAAGCCTCTTCCCCAAGCCTTGCTTTATGTCATTCCTGGCATCCTCCTTTTTATGCGGGTGTTCATGATGGACACTGGGGCAGGCATATCCGGTGTGAATGAAGTTATGTTCCAATGGCTGGATAATGGCTATGATCTGATTTACCAGCTGGCGGCGCTGGGTGTAGCGGTCCGGATGCGGCTCCAAAGCCAAAACCGCCGCCAGCGCAAGCTGCTGGAGCTGGTGCTGGCCAGCGCAGCCTTGACCTTTGCCGCCAATTATATCTTCCAGTTTGTGCTGCCGGTTACGGATCTTCCGGATCTGCCTGCGGCAGGACAGCTTTATTGCCTGTCGCTGATTCTGGGGGTAACGTGGGCCAACCACCGGTATGGGCTGTTTTCCTTATCGGAGCATGTGCTCTACGATGAGATTCTGACGGAGATGATGGACTCCTTCTTTCTGCTCTCCACGGAGGGGCGGATCCAGCGGATTAACCGCAGGACTGTGGGGCTTTTGGGATACAGCCAGGAGGAGCTGGAGAACCTGCCTCTGAGGGATTTATGCGTAGAGAAGGATGTGATCGACACCATTGTGTCCGGTAGCAACACCTCCGATACCACCGCATATGCCGAGGTCAGTTTTATGAGCAGGACCGGGCGGATGATTCCGCTGCGCCTCTCCTTCTCCCGGATCAAGGACAAAAGCACCGGGGACGTTCTGGGTATTATGACCATCGGCCAGGATATTGCTGTGAAGAAGCGGCTCCAGGAGGAGATCCGCATCCATCAGGAATTCGAACGGAAGCTCCGGGAGAGCGAGGAACGCTTCCGGGCCATGTTCGACAAGCATTCCGCCGTGATGTGCCTGGTGGATCCCGAATCGCTGCAGATTTTGTCGGTGAACAATGCGGCGCTGGCGTTCTACGGTTATTCCTTCAAGGATTTTGAAGCCATGAAGCTGACAGCCTTGGACGGTACCAGCCTCCAGGAGGGTGTAGCCATGGCGCGCCACATTGTGCAGGAGCAAAGCGCTGTATTGCATATGAAGCATAAGCTGGCCGACGGCGATATCCGGGATGTGGAAATCCACTCCTCTGCGGTTCCGTTCGGCAAACGCTCCATTATCTATTCCATCATCCACGACATTACGGAACGGAAAAAAGCGGAGGATTACATCAGCTTTTTGGCCTACAACGACAGTCTGACCGGCTTGTCCAACCGGAAGATGTTCTACGAGCGGGTGGAGAAGGCCATCGAAGCTGCTAAATCCGCCGGCGGAGTATTCGCTGTGATCTACATTGATATGGACGACCTTAAATTCATTAACGATACTTACGGTCATGAGGACGGGGATACTGTGCTCCGGGAGCTGGGCCGGCGGATGAATGAGCTGACCCGGTCGGGCTTGACCGCCGCGCGGCTGGGGGGAGACGAATTCGCCATGCTGCTGCCGGGTGTTGGCACTATGAAGGAGGCACTTATGGCAGTGGACGATATTTCGCAGCATCTGCGCAAGAGTATTCAGATGGGTGCACGGGAAATTAATGTCCAGGCCAGCATCGGCATCAGTCTTTATCCCTCGGACGGGGAGGATGTGGAATCGCTCCTGAAGCAGGCGGATTTCAAGATGTATGCTGTGAAAAAGGAGCGCAAGTCTACGAAACGCTTCCGGGCGACTTCCGAAAACCGGTAAGGCGCGGGGCGGTACTCGAGCTTCACGAAAGGGGGTGCTTACAATGAGTGCAAAGGAACAAGTGCTGGATGCCATGAAGGCTGCAGGCAAGCCGGTATCCGCCGGCGAGGTGGAAAAGGCCACCGGCCTGGACCGCAAGGAAGTGGACAAGGCCTTCAAAGACTTGAAGGCGGACAATGCGATTGTCTCTCCGGTCCGGTGCAAGTGGGAGCCGGCTCAATAAGAATTGCAAAAAAAGGAAGCGGCCCTGTGGTCGCTTCCTTTTTGTTGCCGTGCAGAATGCACCAATCCTGAGGCTTCAACCGGCGCGCCGGATCACTCCCGGAATTCTTGGTTCTCCCGCCGGTACTCCCCCGGAGTCATCCCCATGGCAGCCCGGAAGTTGCGCATAAAAGCCTTATACGAATTAAATCCCGCCTCTGCGGCAATGTCCATCCCGGTCAGAGATGTGGACAGTAAAAGCCCGCAGGCGTGCTGAATCCGGATGGAATGAAGCAGCGCCAGAAAGTTCATCCCGGTCTTGCGTTTGATCTCCGCGCTCAGATAGGGAATGCTGAAGCCGAACTCCTTGGCCAGGCTGGCTAAGGTCAGCTCCTCCCGGTAGTGGTATTGGATATGCCGGATCGCGGGCCACACCGAACCCCGCTCCGGCAAATCACCTGTCCGGATAATGCCGCGGGGACCGCAGAAACGGTCGAAGCGGATCAGCAGCTCCGACAGCTTCAGCCGCACCATCTCCCGGGACCATCTGCCGTGTTCGGCCACCTCCCGTTCCATACTGTGGAACAGCCCGGCGATCTCCGCCGTCTCTTCTGCCGCAAGCTGGACGTAAGCATCTCCGCCCTCTTCCCGGAACAGCAGCTTGCCCAATAGCCCTCCCCCGTTCATACCGAAGGTCAGCCACTCCCGGTCGAACATGCAGTTGTACAGCCGGAGAGACTTACCGGGCTCAACTCCCAGCTCATGCACCTGAAACGGCAGCAAAAATGTAAACGTGCCGGGAGTCATCCGGTGGCGGATGCCGTTGACCACCTCCCAGCCCTCTCCCTCCAGAACCAGTGAACATTCCAGGAAATCATGGCGGTGGGCAGGAAACGGGCGGGTCAGCTCATTGATGCTCAGGAGGAATGGAAATTCCCCTTGAATTTGCGGGTAATCGGTCAACTGCTTATTCGCGGGGTAAAGCGTCAATGCTAATCCCTGCCTTCCATGTGGCTTTTTCTACTTGTACTATAGCATAATTAAAGCAGAAGCTGACATG
>JAQSYT010000147.1 GCA_029256065.1 Paenibacillaceae bacterium | reverse complement strand
TTCCCATGCGCCGCCTTGGAATCCTTCCCATTGTTTCATGATCTTTATTCCCTCCGAATAAAACAGATTTAAGTAATTTATATAACAGCAATTTCTATATTCAAATCATACACCTATTTTCCCAAAAGGAAAAGAGACAGATTGGTGACACGTTTGTGAATAAAAATGCGGTTAAAATCCCAATAAATCCCGAATAATAAGGCTTTCATTGGGTACTGTTACACTATTTTCACAATTTAACTGCATGTTTGTGAACGAAATGTTACAAAAGATTGTCCAATTGTTTTCAAAAAACAGACCTCTAAGATTGGTATAACAGATAACCAAAGCATTTCATCGGCAGCGCAAACAATGCAGGCGGACACCAGTGGGACGGGTGACCACAAAGCCATGTGAGATGATACCTACATGCGCAACGGTGTTCCACCTTGATTTTCCGCGACGGCCAGGAGGCCGCGGACCCATTTAACGGAACGGAGACGACCTTAAACACTAAAATCGGGTCCGCTCCGATTCTAACGGAACCGAGACGCCCTTAGAAGGCATATCACCCCCTCCTGATCGACTCATTCCCCTCCTAACGGTCGCTCCGTTCCGCTAGAATCCCAATTCGCCTACGATCTGCTTGTAAGAGTCGCTGAATTCCGTTAGCGGGCAAACGTGGAAACGCCCTACCTCCAAATGCCATTTTATACGAAAATGCTGCGTCCGCGCTCCTTTTCATCCCTGGCGATGGCCAAGAGGCCATAGGAGATTCTAACGTTGGACGCTCAAGCAGAGGGGATCGGCTCATCAACTAACAGGAGGGTTCAAGACACGGATCTTTTGAGGAGCTAAGGAGGTATTGCGGGGGAGCTTCAGCTTCACCGTTTCGGCTGCCGGACCAACTCTAAACCAGGGCCAACAGCTATTCGGACACATGATACGTTATTATTCAATTTTGCGCTCTTTTGAGGATTTCGCGGACTGTCGATCCGTTATTTGCTCTGCTAACTTTGCAATCCAGCTATTTTCCGCCTCATAACGGATCGTCTGTCCGCGCAGTATAGAAAACACCGGTTTTGGGCCAAATAGCGGAAGCTGTGTCCATTTGCCAGAGCAGGGACAATCCGTAGACAGGGACAAAACGTGAACCGGGCGGTAGCATACATTATTGCGGAGTTTCCCGCATTATTGCACACAGATACACGGAGTGGCTGTAAAATGGCCAGAGTCCGCCGCGGACAATACCGTTGCATTCAGAACCTATGCAATAACGGAAGCCTGTTTTCCGCTATCCACTCCGCGGACCCCCAAAAACAAGAATAGCGGAAGGGCAATTGCCCCTATCCGCCCAAATTTCTGCCTATCCCCCGGCAAATTGGAGACATAGCGGAAAATAGCCTTACCCTATTCCCTATTTCCCGTCAGTTTGGACGAAATAGAGGAAATTACCCTTCCGCTATGCTCTGCTTCCCTTGTCAGCCAACGCTAACTGTTGAAGCCGGATACGCTGCAGAAGCCTAAAGTTTGCAAAGCTTAAACAAACCGCAGGCCTCTCTCCCATAGGTTCAGCCGCATCAGCGCCACCCCGGCTGCCTCAACAAATACTTTACCCGCGCCCACAAGGAAGAATCAGCCTTACTCCAGCCTAACCCGCCTCAAAGGGGTGTTAGGGCGGCTCCGTTCCACTGTCCGCTGCATGTCCGTACGGCCCTGCTCCAGCTCGTGGCGGGGCAGCCGGCCTTCATCCAGCAGCTCGTCGGATACCTCCTGCAGCAGCCGGTAGAAATGTTCCCCCGCCTGCTGCCCGGCAGGAGAAACCTCCTGCTCCAGCAGCTCGAACAGCGCGTCCTCGGCCAAGGCATATTGCCCGGCGGAGGTGTAATAATCCAGCAGCATAAGCAGCGTATGCTCCGGGATGGAGTACGGCCGCAGCAGCTCGCGGGTCTCCGCGATCAGGCTGGAGCAGTCGGCGCCGGGCACATCCGCTCCCAAACGCTCCGCCGACAAAAATAAATACAGCGCCTTGCGGAAACGCTCCGCACTTTCGCCATACTGCTCCATGTCTTCATGAAGCCTGGCCTCCTCCTTCAGCAGCATCCCCAGGCCCACAGCCTTGTCCAGATCAGGCTGGCCATTGATGCTGATTAAGAAGAGCAACTCCTCGTCAGACATCCGCAGAAGCAGCCGGGCCGGCGGCAAACGCAGCTTGTTATAGAATTCCTCCAGCAGCATCAGGGCTTCCTGCCGCTCCTCCAGGGATTTAAGCAGCATAAGCCGGGCCATTACCTGGGACAGCTGCTCGATCATACGAAGAATATAGTCCCGTTGAAACAAGCGATTCCCTCCTCCTCTGCTCTACAACCCTCTATAGATAAAGCATGCAGCAGCCGCAGCACCGTCATCCGGTTGCGCACATAATGGACCGCATGCAGGGAATCCCGCTCCATCATTTCCGGCACACCCAGCTCACCGGGGCGCACCGCACCTCCGGCTGCCGCCAGCCATTCGGCTGCTTGCCGCGGCCGCGGAACCGACTCCGCCACCTTCAAAATCTCATCCGCGTGCCGGACCAGCCGCTCCCGCATTGCCGCAACCGACACATCCGCAGCAGCCGCTGCGGCCGCGGCGGAAGCTCCTTCAACAGGCCGACGATGCCTGCTTCGTCGGCGACAACCTCCCCAGCCCGGGTGTCCCGCAGGACCACCACCCGGACCTCCACACCGGCGGCGCCCAAGAGCCGCCGCATACTCCGCCAGCGACGCCAAGGCGCCGGCGGCTACCTCCACGCGGCGGATCGGCACCTCATGCCGCCGCCCGCATGCACAATCGAAGGACTGGGACAACCAGGCCGCCGGATCATTTGCCAGATTCATCATAACCTTGTCCGCCTCCCGCATAAAATGGAGCATAAGGCTTCTATGGGAACTCTCCGCATTCAGTCCTTTTCACTATACCATGATTCCGCCGGGTTCCGCCTGTTTGTATTTTCCATCCCCAATAGGGGCATGCAGGAAATAACCAAGTCTTGTGGAATTGTAAAGAGAACGGATTAAGATCCCCAAGGATACGGGTAAAGACAGGATACAACAGCATTTTGTTCCTCTGGAGCGAACGGATGCGCAGGTTTTATTAGTCTATCGGACCAGGAGCGGCACACATGAAAAAATGGGGATGGATCCTTTGTCTATTGCTGGCTGCCTGCTCCAGTGGACATGGCACCTCTGCCCCCGTCGGGACCCCCTCTCCCGGAATCGGCGGTTCGGTGGAAGCAACCGTAACCGGAACCATTGACGGGGATACCATCCAGGTCTCCGTCGGCAGCCGCAAGGAAACGGTGCGGATGATTCTGGTGGATACGCCGGAAACCAAAAAACCGGGGCTGCAGGAGCCCCAGCCCTTCGGTAAGGAAGCGGCAGCGTTTACCAAGAAGCTTTTGACCGGTAAGACGGTGCTGCTGGAGCGGGATGTGTCGGCAAAGGATACATATGGCCGTTCCCTCTATTATGTGTGGCTCGACGGCAAAATGGTGAACCGGCTGCTGCTGGAGGAGGGGCTGGCCCGGGTGGCAGTGTTTCCGCCGGATGTGAAATATGTGGAGGATTTCCGCAGCATCGCGGCCAAAGCCCAAGCCGAAGGCAAAGGCATCTGGAGTCTGGAGAACTATGTTTCCGACAGAGGCTTCCGCGGGCTGCCCTCCGGGTCCCTCTCACCGCAGAGCTCCGGCGGGCAGCGCCGGAAATGAATGGCAAACCACCGGAGGAACAGTTCACTTTCAGTTATTTTCAGGAGGAAACAGCAGCATGCCGATTCAACACGAAACAGAGCTTTATGCGCCGGTGAAGCAATTTTTTGAGACCAGGGGTTACGATGTCAGGGGCGAGGTGAAGCATTGCGATCTGGTGGCGCTGAAAAATGGGGAGGACCCGGTGATTGTGGAGCTGAAGCGAAGCTTCAACCTGCCGCTCCTGATCCAGGGGCTGGACCGGCTGCGGACCTCTGACCGGGTATATCTGGCAGTGGAGATGAGCGCCACCGGACGCGCTCCCCACGGTTTGGCCTGGAACGATATTATCCGGCTGTGCAGACGGATCGGCGTAGGGCTTCTCACCGTCCGCTTCTACAAGACCAAGAAACCCGCCGTACATATTCAATGCGATCCGGAGCCTTACACACCCAAGCGGATGGCCCGGCGCACCGCAAGCCTGGTGGCTGAATTCCGGCAGCGCTCCGCAGACTACAATGTGGGCGGCAGCACCCGCCGCAAGCTGGTTACCGGCTACCGGGAAACCGCTCTCCGCTGCGCCTTGGCCATGGAAACCCACGGCCCCTTGACCACAGCACGGTTGCGGGAGCTGACGGGCAGCCCCAAGGTTACCTCCATCCTCCAAAAAAATTACTACGGCTGGTACCGGCGGGTAACCAGAGGCCTGTATGAACTCACCCCAACAGGCAAAGAAGCGCTCCGTTTGTACGAAACCGTTGTAAACGGCTGGACCGCTTCCGAGTAAAACACCTGTTACCCGGTATCAATTGGACAGACTCTAGGCACGTTAACCTTTAAGGAGGTGCTTGCTATGAAAATGAGTCAACGCGCAGCTTTGTACGTGGGTGCCATCAGCTTGCTTCTGGCAGCGGTGGCCGTTCCGATTTTATTCGATATGGGAGATAAACCGTTTGTGCCTGCCCTGGCCCAGGTGGCCGAAAGCCCGGTGCCCGCCGCCGCTTCTCCCGGCACGGATGCCGCGGCATCAGCCGCTCCTGTAACAGCGGAGGCCGTTTCCGCCCCTGCCGCTTCCCCGGACTCCGGAATCGGCACTGAATTTCCCGCCGCTTCACCCGAAGCCGTGCCGGCAGCTTTTGCTGTCCCCGGCTTTGCCGTAAGTCCCGACACCCCGGTCATACACGCTTCCTCCCCGTCCCTGTCTGCACCGGCCACAGCTGCGGCGGCCAACGTCACCGGCTCCGTCTATAACGGCGGCTCCGGCGGCCAAAGGACGGTTTCCATTGCCGTGCTTTATTACCACAGCGTACAGGTGATGCCAGGCAGCACCGCCGTGGTCAGTCCCGACAAATTCACCGAACAGATGCAATATTTGGCCGATAACGGGTACCACCCCTTAAGCATGGCGGAGTTTTCCGATATTATGGAAGGCCGTGCGGCCGCTCCCCAAAAGCCGGTGCTGCTGACCTTTGACGACGGTTATGTGGATAATCACAGCACGGTTATGCCCCTTCTTGCCAAGCTGGGTTTCCCTGCCACCCTGTTCATGTCCCCGGGTGTGATGGACGACAAGCGGTTTATCAACTGGGAAGAGGCCAAGGATCTGCGGGACAGCGGCTGGGACATTATGCCCCACGGCATGACACATCCGTACCTGACCAAGCTGACTCCGGAGGAGCAGGCCTGGCAAATCACCGAAGCGCGAAAGCAGATTGAAGAAAAGCTGGGAGTAACCGCCGATGTGTTCTGCTACCCCTACGGCGAGTACAACAATGCCACCTTGAAGATTCTCACCGACAACGGCTTCCGTTATGCCTTCACCATCGAACAGGGCAAAACCACCCCCAAACAGCATCCCTACAAGCTGAAGCGGGTATTCGTCAACGGCGAGGAGGACCTGTCCGCTCTGGTCCGCAAGCTGACCAAATGGTAACAGAAGCTCTACAGGTTGGAGACGGACTTAACCAAAAACCGGCGTTTTGCCCGCCATACGGACTTCAGCTCCGTTATGGCAAGCAAAACAGCCGGTTTTGCCGTTATGCACACCGCCTATTGCTCCGCACAAGCCTGGACGAACCGGAGAACCAGCGGATGCGGCTTTTCCCTCGTGGAGCGGGTCTGGGGGACAAACAAGGTGGCGGCAAAAAAGGGATGGCCGGGAAGCTCCACGATCCGGATTTCCCCGTCCCGGTCTTTGCCGGACAGGCGCAAGCCGCTGTGGGTGAGCTTTTCCCTGAACCGGGGATTGATGCCGAAGCTGCAGTAATAGCTTTCCGTCACCTGCTTCTCCCCGTAGCAGGAATGGGCCAATGTCCCTTCCTCCAGCAGAATCTCCAGATCCTGTCCCGCCAGGGAGCAAGCGAGCCGGGTAATAAACAGCACGTCGGCGTCCGGATTGTACTCCTCATGCTGTGCCTCCGGAATGTCCAGCACATCCCGGGCATATTCCAGAATAGTATGCTGGAAGCCTGCACAGGTGCCCAAATGGGGCACCTTATTCCGCCTCGCATACGAGATGGCGGCCAAAGCCCCCTCCAGACTGCGGAACGGGCTTCCCGGAGCGCTCCATATGCCGGCATATCCCTTCAACAGTGCGGCCCCTTTCCGCTCTACCTCATCCGTGTCCACCCATTCGTAATCCACGGAATAGCCGAAGCCGTCACGGATATCCTCCAGAGCGGCATTCAGCGCCGCCTGGGGTTTGGAATTTCCGCGGAATTCTCCTACCACAGCAATGGTTTTTCTCATCTTGCTCCCTCCTTTTGGCAATCCTTATATTTTCTCAGCGGCAGCGGAAATTCCTGCTTCTCCCCCAAAAGAAACCCGCCAGGCAGCATGCCTGACGGGAGCTTGGAAACTGCGGTGAAATGGGTTTATGCTTGCGAAGCGGCGTTTGCTTGCGAGGTGGCGTTTGCGATCAGCAATCGAAGGCTTGGGATTGCAGAAAGCTCGCCGTAATGTCCAAGGTATGCTGCACCACTTCATCCGAAGCAGTATAGTTGGTGAGGGCAAAGGCATGCTGGCATTCGGGGAATAGCTCAAGCTGCGCTTCCACACCCAGTTGGTGGAGACGTTCTGTATATTCCCCGCTATCCTCCGGGGGAACTGCGGTATCCAGCAGTCCATGGACCGCCAAAGTAGCCGGATGCCGGGCTGTTATATGGCGGAGCGGGGAAAGCAGGTGCGCACGGCGGTGGCGGGATAACCAACGCTCTGTCGGATCAGCCGCCGGGAACGAGGGTGAGGTATGCTCCACCCTCATCTTCCATTTTCCCATTAGCTGGGTAATCGGATTATAAATCACCAGCAGATTGGGCACGCATGACACCGACAGGTCCGCTTCCGCCGCCTCAATATGGGTTAATGCAGTCACTGCGCTGGCCAAATACCCTCCTGCCGATTCCCCGAATAAGGCAATCCGGTCAGGATTTCCATTCCATTGTCCGGCGTTAAGGCGCACATAGCGCATAGCCCTCTTGCAGTCGGCAATACAATCCGCAAGTGTCAAGCTGTCCGCTGCAGGAGAGCCGTCCTCTGCAATATCCATTAACCGGTAATCCACTGAAAAACAGACATACCCTTTTTTCGCAAAAAACCGGCACTGGGGCAGGAGCGTCTCCGCTGTTCCCCCGCCAAAACCGCCGCCATGGATAAAAACGAGACAGGAAGACGGTAAATCCCGGGAAGGTTGATCCGGCTTCATCACCAGCATACGAAGCTTTTCACCACCCGCCTGCCCATAAATTACTTCCTCCGCATGATCTTCTGGGAGGATTGCCCAATCCTTGGCAAAGTCCATTTTGCAGCTGCAGCTCCTTCAATAATTTCCCCGAAGACGTACCGGCAACCGGCTCGCCTCCGTTGATGGAAACCATACTCTCGAATTGTAGTTGATCTTGGCAGACTTGGCGTAGATGCTGCCGGCTGCATCGTGAAGGCTGTAAGTCGGGAAAGGACCGAAACCGCCCAGAATATCCGCAGGTCCCGTCAAATTGACAGCACTGCTCAGCGGAGGCGTGACCATGCCCGATACCGTCAGTTGGTAAACGCCTCTGGCCTCACCGTACACGGCCGATATAACGGTGGTACCCTCCGTGCGGCCATGGAGAAGGCCGCTGGCGTCCACTTCTGCAACAGCAGGATTACTGCTGGCAAATTGAATGCCCGCGGGGACTGCTCCCGGCCGGCCGTCAGCATTGACGGCTATGATGTCCAGAGCCTGACTCTCGCCTGCTTTTATTACAGACGGCCCATGAAGTACGAAGCCTGCGGTCTTCGCTTGTGCGCCGCCTGCGTCCGACAACGTAATGCTGCCGCTTCTCGCAATGACTCCCAGATATCCCGCACCCCGGATAGCATTGGAGGCCGTATCCAGATAGTTGAATATCTCCTGTCCATCCACCTTAAGAATCAGCCTGACTCCACCCTCCTCTTCGAAGGTCCCCAGCTGCACCCGCTTCTGCTGATTGAAGGGCAGCATGGTGTTCGGAACGGCATCCCCCGCCAAGCTGGTATATCCCGCCAGATTGCCGTAGATCACGGTCCGGGCTCCCGTATTGAAGCGGTGAAGCTCGATGCCTCCTGAGCTTATGACTACAACATAGTTATCATCGCCGGAGTAGCCGGCCGTAGGGCTCTTCTTGCCGAACATCAGCGCGTACCAACTGGTGGTGCCGTTGATGGTCATGCCGAATTCCATAAGCTCGTTCTGGAACTTGCGTCCCTGGTAAACGGCATGCCCGCTGTTCGGTGTCGGAATGGTCAAGCTGCTTCCGTTCCCTTGCAGAGTCTGATTGGACGGATATACATACCAGCCGTCCAGATCCCGGATTTCCTGGCCGAGGGAATAGTCCCCGGTGGTGCCGTAATCCCAAACCCGCACGTGATAATAGCTTTCGATCCGGTTCCCCAGCTTCTCGCCCGACAGCACCAATACTGTGGAGCCGAGCTGTTGTGCTGTAAGCACGCCTTCGGGAGTGACCGATACCACCTCGGGATTGGTGGAGCTTACCCGGATATTCTCAACCGCCGCATCGTTGCCGAATACCGTTTTGCCGGTGACCGTAAGCGGTGTTGTGGTTCCAGCCTTGAATGACGCCTCGTGTCCCACGGTTCCGGCGATCCGCAGTTCCGCCAGGACATCTCCCACGACTGCATTCGCTTCCACGGTGCGCAGCAGCCCGTTATTCAGGATGCTGGCCTTGACGGAAGTCCGGCCTGGAGAGATACCGGTCACTGTACCGGAGGTATCCACAGAAGCAACCGCCGGGTTGGCGGACTCATAATAAATCGTGCTAGTGGCCAGGGTTTGCGCTATGTCCTTGCCGTCCTTCGCCTGCAGAGCCATTTGGCCGGTGCCTCCAACGTTGAGATCCAGCGCTTCAACAGACCAGCGCCGTACATCCCGGCTGCCGATATCCACATAAGAGGATTGAATACCCGCTTGGGCGATAATCGCCTGTGCCTCCGCCGGCCAATTCGCGTCCGGAAACACCTGGTTGTTGGACCAAATGTTATTATACCCGTTGTCGACATAACGTTCGGTAGTCGTATAGTTGTTGATATATTCTACATTATGAATGGTTGCCGCCCAAGCCTGCGCCCACTTCATGGTGCCGTGCCAAGGCAATGTATCCGACAGATCGATGACATTGCTCTCGAATCTCCAATCAGTGGACCCTTCGTCCGTGTACAGCACGGCGCTGTCATCCATCTGGTTGCGGATATAGTTGCCCCGGACCAGATTTTTGTTATCCGCAGTGCCGCCTGTCATGCCGAGGCTGTAGATAGCGCCCCCGTCGCGGATGCCCTTCCCCATCAGATCGTAGATCAAATTGTTCTCAATCTTCACATTGCGCAGCACGTTATCGAACACCTTGGTCCAACCATAGCCCAAGTGGGTGCCGCTGTACGGGATGTTGTAGATCTCATTATGGCTGATTTCCATGTTCTCCGGGAATCCGGCGGAGATGGCGGCTGCAGATTTGTAATCCACGCCGATGTCGTGTATCAGGTTGTTGATCACGTCATTGTTCTTCATAATCTTCCGGTGGTCCGCCGGATTATAATTCTCCGGATCACTGGTTATCGGCTCGCCTACAGAGACTGCGCTGCCGGAGATATCATAGAACCGGTTCCCCCGGATCAAGCTGTTTTGGGTGCCTGCATCCATACGGATTCCCGTAATGCCCAATTTTGAAAAGTCATTTTGCTCAAAGTTAACCGTATTGGCATAACCGATCCTAATGGCCGCATCCGGCAGGTGATCCGGCATGCCGGGGTAGCGCAGATGGTTATTCTGTGCATCCGACAGACCTTGGTCCGTACTGGGGTGCAGCCAGGTGGTATAGGTAAAATGGAGGTTCTCGAATTGGAGATTGCGGACCGGGTCATCCGCCGAGACGCCGGTCACATTCATCAGCCGCTCCAGCACCGGCACAACAACCTCAGAGGTATTCAGGTTCTCCCATGCCCGGGGCTTGTAATAAAGGACACCCGCGCTGTGGTCGAGATACCATTCTCCCGGCTGGTCCAAAAGCTCATAGGCATTCTCATAAGTAAAGGGAACAGTGGCTGAGGTCAGCCCCCGGTTCTTGATGGCATCCCAAGCCGGTTTATCCACCGTAATCCCGGCCTTGCCGTTCGTCACCGTTACCGATTGCACACCCGCCCTCGAGTTGGTCCACAGGTCGTTGAATACCAGCTCCAGGTCCTCCGGATGGGCGAAGGCGGCCAGGTTAACATCATCCGAGATATAGCCGGTATCCGTTTTTACCGGGTTGATCAACCCCCCTGTACTGGTCGCGCGGACGGCACGGATGCCGTCCACGAACAGCTGGCGGGTCTCAAGAGAGGTTCCCACATTCGCTTGGTAGATCCCTTTGGCGGAATCAAATTCCGTCCAACCGGCAATGGTCCTGCCGCCGCTCAAAACAGCCTGCTCTCCGGGATAGCTCTTGTAAGTGACAAAATATCCGTTCTTGCCCGAATCTGCTGGAGTGAAATTCACAGCCTCATTCAAGGTATAAGCTCCGCCACGAAGCAGCACCTCAATATCTCCGGTCATAGCGGCATTCAAGGCCCGAACCGCTTCCTGCGCCCTGGCAATGGTGCCAAACGGCGCCTGCTCGGTGCCCGGATTGCTGTCGTTCCCCGCCGGCGCTACGTAAAGCCTGTGCTGAATGCTGCGCGCCACCACAGTAACCGCGGTTTCCCCCTTGACAGAACCGTCCTTATTGGCAGCGGCCACCTTTACAGTGCCCGGGGCCACACCGGTCAGCTCGCCGTAATTGTCAACGGTTGCAACTGCCGGATTATCCGTGCTCCAATATACCTTAGGGTCGGTGGTATTATCCGGTGTGATATGGCTTTGCACCAAAACCCTGGAGCCCGCTGTTACATTGGAGGTCACAGGGTCCAGGATGATCCCGGTAATGGGTACCACATACACCTGGACCGTGGCGGCAGCTGCAAAGCCCCCTTCAACCGTCGTGGCGGTCAGAACCGCAGTGCCCGGTGCAACCGCTGTAACACCGCCGTTGCTGCTTACCGTCATCACGGCGGTGTCGCTGGAATGCCATTGGGCGTTCAGATTGGTCGCATCCGGCGGATTGAATATCAGTGGAACGGATTGGGTTGTGCCGACGGCCATCTCATAGACAGCCTGGGGGAAGGAAACACCCTGTACCGCCTTGTAGGAATAAACATGGAACTCATCGAAGAAGGCGGCGCCTATACTCTCTTTATAGAAGCCGAAGGATAAAGCGTTCAAAGGTCCTGCCACTGTCGCCGCCAGGTATGGCTCCTGACTCAGCTTCTGAACATTGTTGACGAACAAGTCGAAGGTTTGGGCGTCCGAATCCAACGCCACCTTGACGTCATACCAGATACCGGCTGTATAGGCATCCAGCTCTGTCCATGAGGTTCCCCCTTTTTTCTTATAAGCGAATTTACCGTTGTAGAGGGCCAGCTGCACCATCGAGGTCGAACCCGATATCAGGTTGGGGAGGTAGATGACCTGGTTGTTCTGTTCCGCGCGGACCTGGAAGGTCAGCACCACCTTCGTGGAGGTATTCGTAAACGAGCGTTTGATGGAATAGCTGGCCGAGGTTTTAACGCTCTGAATAATGGACAGCGCCCTGCCCGGATGACCGTCTACCTCCGCCACGGCTACCGAAACCCCTGCAGGCGGTGCAATGCTCCAGCCGGACGGCTTGCTCCCAACGGCCGTATTGTCAAA
>JAQSYT010000146.1 GCA_029256065.1 Paenibacillaceae bacterium | reverse complement strand
AGCGCCGGATATAAGTAGGCAGCTGATGGATAAGGCTCGGTGGCAGCCAATTCATGCTTGTCCATCCACACAGTAAGCTGCATGAGAGCAGGCTCCTCCAGCTCCAATAACAGGCAAGCCTCAAGCACATCCTGAGTCAAGAGGGGAGCTGCCCCTTCCTGTCCCATACGTGTCAAAAGCTCCTGGCGAAGCCTAGCTTTGGTGCTCTCCTCGAAATCCGGCAAGTGTACGTCGATGATCCGGTGGATCGCATTGGAGAAAACATCCTCCCGCTGCTCTACAGTGAACGCGGGATGTTTGCAGGCAATATAGTGCTTGACCTTCCTCATGACCGTATCGTCGATAATCGTCCGTTCTTCCGGAAGCTCCTTCTGCTGCAGCATATCCCTCTATCCACCATTCCTCGTAAGATATGAATATTTTACCATATGATCCCGGATCATGCATATAACCCTCACAATCTGCCCATACTAAAAGATGGGTCCGGCTGTTGACTCACATGCGGCAGTCGTATATCATAGAATATATAAATTTTTCCCAAACAAGCTAGGATGGGGAGTAGTAGACGGATTTTCCTTCACAGAGAGCGGAGCCGGTACAGGCTGCAAGGTTCCGCGGAGGATCGGTATCCATCGAAGTCGCCCTGGAGCTGCAGATTGGAGGGTCCCGGAAGGGTACCGCGTACAATTTGCCGGCAGACGGCCGTTATCCGTTCTTGAGTGCCGCAGGCAGCGTCCTATTGGGATGCACCGCGGAATGAAGGTGGTACCACGGAAGCAGAGCCTTTCGTCCTTTATGAGGACGGAGGGCTTTTTTTGTTGGAATGCGCTCGGAATTGGTTTGGGTTTGACCTTATCTTGAATTAAGTGACGGAGGGGTATTGAATATGGCAGAACTGCATGAGGAAGAGCTGGAGGCAGCCGAGGCGGAAAACACCAAACCGGCAGGTGGCATGCCCACCACGTATAACCCGAAGGAAGCGGAAACCAAGTGGTATGAATATTGGAAGCAAAACGGGTATTTCCAAGCCGGCAAACGTCCGGACAAGGAAACCTTCACCATCGTAATCCCGCCTCCGAATGTAACAGGCATGCTGCATATCGGGCATGCACTGGATTTTACCCTGCAGGACATTCTCACCCGGATGAAGCGGATGCAGGGCTTCGACACGCTGTGGCTGCCGGGCTCCGACCATGCCGGAATTGCCACTCAAACCAAGGTGGAGCAGAAGCTGCGGGAGGAGGGCATTACCCGTTATGATCTGGGCCGCGAGAAGTTCCTGGAGAAGGTCTGGGAATGGAAGGGCCACTACAACGGCATCATCCAGGACCAATGGGCCAAAATGGGCCTGGCGCTGGACTACTCCCGTGAGCGGTTTACCCTGGATGAGGGCCTTAACAAGGCGGTCCGTGAAGTTTTTGTTAAGCTATATGAAAAAGGCCTGATTTACCGCGGCAAATATATTATCAACTGGGACCCGGCTGCCCGTACAGCGCTGTCTGATATCGAAGTGGAATATAAAGAGGTGCAGGGGCATCTGTATCACCTGGAGTATCCGCTGAAGGATGGCAGCGGCAGCATTATCGTGGCTACCACCCGCCCGGAAACCATGCTGGGGGATACGGCGGTTGCGGTTAATCCCAAGGATGAGCGGTACGCCCACCTGATCGGCAAGACGCTGGTGCTTCCGATTACTGGCCGGGAAATTCCCGTTATTGCCGATGACTATGTGGAAAGGGAATTCGGAAGCGGCGCTGTAAAGATCACGCCTGCCCACGACCCCAACGACTTCGAGGTAGGCAGACGCCATAATCTGCCCCAGGTCCTGGTCATGGACGAAACCGGCACGATGAATGAGAATGCAGGCAAATACAACGGACAGGACCGTTTCGAATGCCGCAAGCAGCTGGTCGCCGATCTGAAGGAGCAGGGTGTGCTGGTAAAGATTGAGGACCATCTGCACCAAGTTGGACATAGCGAACGCAGCGGCGCTGTGATTGAGCCGTACCTGTCCACCCAGTGGTTCGTATCCATGAAGCCGCTGGCCGAGCGGGCTATTGCCGCCCAGAAGAGCGGTCAGGGCACTAAATTTGTGACGGAACGTTTTGAACGGACGTATATGCAGTGGATTGAAAATGTCCGCGATTGGTGTATTTCCCGCCAGCTGTGGTGGGGCCACCGGATTCCGGCCTATTATTGCGAGGATTGCGGCGAGCTTCATGTTGCTCTTGACGATGTGACCGCCTGCTCCAAGTGCGGCAGCGGGAAGATTCGCCAGGACGAGGATGTGCTGGATACCTGGTTCAGCTCCGGTCTGTGGCCGTTCTCCACATTGGGCTGGCCGGAGGCAACCGAGGATCTGAAGCGGTACTATCCCACCAGCGTGCTGGTGACGGGCTATGACATTATTCCGTTCTGGGTATCCCGGATGATCTTCATGGCGTTGGAATTCACCGATGAAATTCCCTTTAAGGATGTCCTGATTCACGGGCTGGTGCGGGATTCGGAAGGCCGCAAAATGTCCAAGTCCCTGGGTAACGGCGTTGACCCGCTGGAGGTTATCGAGAAATACGGCGCGGATGCTATGCGCTTCATGATTTCCACCAGCAGCACGCAGGGCCAGGACCTCCGTTTCCGGTGGGAACGGGTGGAGCAGATCCGGAATTTTGCCAACAAGATCTGGAACGCCTCCCGGTTTGCCCTGATGAATCTGGAGGGTGTGGAGCTGGCGGATGTTCATCTGAACCGGAAGCTGTCTACCTCCGACCGCTGGATTCTTCACCGTCTGAACGAGACAATCCAGGATGTAACCCGGCTTATGGATCAATACGAGTTCGGCGAAACTGGCCGTCTCCTGTACAACTTTATCTGGGATGACCTGTGCGACTGGTACATTGAATTCGCCAAACTCTCCCTTTACAGCGACCAACTGGAAGCCAAGGCAAGCACCCAGGCTGTTCTTGCTTACGTTCTGGATCGGACGCTGCGCTTGATCCATCCGTTTATGCCGTTTATCAGCGAAGAGATTTGGCAGCATCTGCCCCACGAAGGCGAAACAATCATGCTCGCTGAATGGCCGCAATATGACCCGGCTCTTGAAGCACCGGAGGCGGAGGGCGAAATGGCCTTCCTCATGGATATTATCCGGTCGGTACGGAATATCCGGGCGGAAGTGAATGTGCCCATGAGCAAGAAAATTGAGCTGCTGCTGAAGCCTGCGGACAGCCAGGCCCAAGCGGTTTTGGAGCGGAACACAGAATATCTGAAGCGTTTCTGCGGCACCTCTTTGCTTGAAATCAATGCGGGGCTGGAAGCTCCCGCCAAAGCGATGACGGGTGTGATTACAGGAGCGGAGCTATACCTGCCTCTGGCCGGGCTCATCGATATTGCTCAGGAAATCACCCGTCTGGAGAAGGAAATCCAATCCTTAAATGGCGAAGTGGAGCGGGTGGAGAAGAAGCTTGCCAATGAGGGCTTTGTGGCCAAGGCTCCGGCCAAGGTGATTGAGGAAGAGAAGGCCAAGATGGCCGACTATTCCGCCAAGCGGGATATTGTCACAGCCCGTCTTGCGGAGCTGAAGGGTTAAATTACACATCGGATAGGGAAGAGTCAGCGTCTCATATTGTGCAGGCGCTGGCTGGCTTGTTCGAATAAGGAATTGGCGTTTCTCCAAAAGAATGCGCTGGTATTTTTTCTATTTATCGGAAATTGATTGGTGCAAGTGTGACAGATGGCTGTACCCCGGGGGACAGCTGATCATATAGTGATAAGGGATGAGCTCATGGTACATGAGAATCGGATCAACAACGGGGATTGCCAGGGCCGGGAATGCGGCGGTAATCTGGAGGAGGCGGCAGACTTGGCCGCTGGAGCGGAAGCAGGACTGGCGGGTTACCGGGAAGCAGTGGAATGGATCACCGGTTTGGTGTCCTTTGGGATAAAACCCGGGCTAAAGCGGATGGAGCGGCTTATGGACATGCTGGACCATCCGGAACGCAGGCTGAAGTTCATTCATGTGGCCGGCACCAACGGCAAAGGCTCCACCTGCGCGTTTCTAACCAAGGCGCTTCTGGCCAACGGATATGATGTGGGCACCTTCACCTCTCCGTACATCGAGAAATATACCAACCGGATTCAATACAACGGTCTGGATATTCCCGAGACGGAGCTTCTGAAGCTGTGCCGAAGGCTGAAGCCCTTGGTAGAGGAGATTGCCGGTACGGAACTGGAATCTCCCACGATGTTTGAGGTTTCTACGGCTCTTGCTTTGATGTATTACGGTACCGTAACCTACCCGGATTATGTAGTCTGGGAAACGGGGCTGGGGGGCAGGCTGGATTCCACGAACATCGTCACACCGGTGGTCTGCGTCATCACCAATGTGGGGCATGATCACATGGAAATTTTGGGTGACTCCCTGTCCAAGGTGGCAGCGGAGAAGGCCGGTATAATCAAGTCCGGTGTGCCGGTGGTGACAGCCTGCGATCAGCAGGAGGTGCTGGAGGTGATCCGTGCCAAAGCGGCAGAGCTGCAGTCGCCCTTATATGAATTGGGCCGCCAGTTCTCGTATGAGGTGAGGTCAGTGGAGTTGAACCGGCAGATGATCCATTGGACCGGCCCGTTTTGCCGGTATGAGAGTCTGACCGTCGGGCTGAATGGCCCCCATCAATTGAAGAATGCTTCTGTGGCGATGATGGTTCTTGAGGTGCTGCGGCAGTATCAGGCGCTGGTGGTGGAAGAGGAGCATCTGTACGCAGGTTTTGCGGAGGCCCGCTGGCCGGGCCGGCTGGAGGTGGTATCGGAGAATCCCCGGATTCTTCTGGACGGCGCCCACAATCCGGAAGGGGCCGAGAGCCTTGCCCGGGCGCTGGAGGGACCTGCCTACGCCAGGCGTAAGCTCCATCTGATGATGGGCATGATTTCCACCAAGAATCATACAGGCTATCTGGAGCATATACTGCCTATAGCAGACACCGTGATCTTTACAGAACCGGATTTCCATAAAAAGCTGGATGCCGCCAAGCTGGCGGAGCTTGCCATGCCTTTGGCCTCCCGCATCACCCCGCAGCCTGCCATATTCATAGAGCCCGATTGGAAAAAAGCGCTGGAGCGGCTTACGGCTCTCACTTCGCCTGGGGATTTGGCGGTGGTGTCGGGCACACTGTACTTAATATCCGACGTTCGGACCTGGATTTTGTATCATACCGATTCTGAAAAGGGCTGGTGAGACGCGCGTGAACACTTCGGAGCACGTTCATTTTATAGGGATTGGCGGTTATGGGATGAGCGCCATCGCCAAAGTAATGCTGGAAATGGGCTTCCATGTGTCGGGTTCTGACCTGGCGCAGCAGGAATTGACGGAAAAGCTGGCCAAAAAGGGAGCCAACGTGTTCATCGGCCATGAAGCCGGACATGTGACAGGTGCGGATCTGGTGGTGTATTCCACAGCGCTGTCTAAGGACAATGTGGAAATGAAGCGGGCGGAAGAGCTGAATATTCCCATCATCCACCGTTCGGAAATGCTGGCACGGCTTTTGAATACCAAGAAGGGTGTTGCTGTAGCGGGTGCCCACGGCAAAACCACCACCTCCTCCATGATCTCGCTGGTGCTGGAGGAGTGCAACGCGGACCCCACGTATATTATCGGCGGGGAAATCATTAATTTGGGCAGCAATGCCAAGGCTGGCAAGGGTGATTTTGTGGTGGCGGAAGCGGATGAAAGCGACGGCACCTTCCTGCAATACCACCCATATATGGCGGTAGTGCTTAATATTGAAGCGGATCATCTGGAGCATTATGACGGGGATTTTGAAAAGCTTAAAAGCGCTTATTCCCGGTTCTTAAGCCAAGTAAAGCCGGAGGGCAAGGCGGTGGTATGTGCCGATGACCCCCATATTGAAGCCATGCTTCCCGTTCTGGGCAGCAAGGCTGTCACCTACGGATTGAATGAAGGCGCGGATTATTCCGCCCACGATCTGATTCTGGGTGACCGGAAGGTTCAGTTTACCGTTCAGCATAAGGGTGAGATTCTGGGGACGATGAAGCTGTCTGTACCCGGCAGGCACAATGTTTACAACGCCCTGGCGACGCTGATTGTCTGCCTGGACGCGGGCTTAAGCTTCAGCCAGGTGGCGGAGGCCATCGTGGAATTCCGCGGCGCAAAACGCCGGTTCCAGGTGATGGGGGAAGCCAACGGGATTCTCGTCATCGACGATTATGCCCACCACCCCACCGAGATTGAGGCTACCATCAGCGCTGCCAGAGCTACCGGCAAACGGATTGTTGCCGTGTTCCAGCCTCAGCGGTACACCCGCACCTTCTTCCTGCTGGATCAATTCAGCCGGGCCTTTCCGGAAGCGGATGAGGTGGTGCTGACGGATATTTTCAGTCCTGCGGGAGAGCAGCAGATCGAAGGGATCAGCTCCGCCCGGCTGGCGGGCCTTATCCGGGAGAACAGCAATCCCAATGTGCGGCATCTGCCTACCACGGATGATGTCTTCGACTATTTGCGGAGCACTGTGCAAAGCGGAGATTTGGTCATTACCATGGGTGCCGGCGATATCTGGAAGGTAGCGGACCGCCTGGCTAAGGATCTGAGAGCCAGATTCGGCGAGGAATAACGAATGCAATAAACGAAACACAATCTGGCATTGCCGGAGCACAGTTTGTCTGATATAATGACAGCAAATGACAGGCGAAGCACGCCCCGTAATCCCTCCAAGAAGAGGCGGTTCGGGGCGTTTTTGATTCCCGCCTACTTGATGAAGAATACATAAAGGAGATGATGCAGGATGCAATATGAACCGAAACGGAGGCTTACGCCTCAGAGCAAGGAAACCGGCTGGACCGTAGAGGAGTATTACCAATTGCCGGAGGAGGAAAATGTGCGGTATGAGCTAGTGGACGGCAGACTGGAGCTGCTGTCGGCTCCCACCACCACTCATCAGCGGATCAGCCATCAGCTGGATCGGGTCATTACAGATTCTTGCGAATCGAACTACATTATTATTGTCGCCCCGGTGGATGTGATTCTGGGAGAGCATGAAACCCGCCAGCCGGACATCCTGATGGTACACCGCAGCCGGGCGCATATTATTGAGGAAAGAGCGGTTGTCGGGCCTCCCGATCTGGTGGTGGAGATTCTGTCGCCGGGTACGGCCAAGCGGGACCGTACCATGAAGCTGGAGTCCTATGCCCGGTTCGGTGTGCCGGAATATTGGATTGTGGATGCCGCCCATATGACGGTGGAGCAGTATGTGCAGCAGGCGGAAGCAGAGCCGTATACCCTGCTCCGCCTGTTCGGGAGGGAGGATACGGTTTTTTCGGAGCGCCTGCCCTGTGTGGGCTTTGCCGTGGAAAAGGTGCTGACCCTCCGGTAATAACCATTCCCCAAAAGTGACCTTACGTTCCACAGAAAATAGCCTTCCTTGTTCTAACTCTTTCATCTCTATCATACAGTAAACTATGATGAGTTGGACAAGGAGAGATACGGATGAATAAAGCAAGAATCACATACCGGTTTGACGGTGAGAGGGACAAGCGTAATGACGGGTTGAATGAAGCCGCGAACGACCGCGAGCCGAATAGAGTGATTCCTCTGTTTCAGGAGGAGTATCAGGTTGTGGAGGAGCGGGAAGTCCGGGATTATCAGAGCTTGAACCAGTATACAACGGATTTCGGAGCCTGGAGCAGTCCCTTCGATGCGGAAACCCAACGCATCGAGGACTTGATCCGCGAGTCCAATGAGCGGGAAGGACGCCGCCCCATGGGGGATCCGGTCTCCGGGAGACCTGAAGGCTACCGCTACAGGAGACCCGAAGGCAGAGGTTCCGCAGATGACGGCCGCAGCCAGCCTGAGTCCATGCGTGAGGCGCAGCGGATGCCGGAGGATGAGGAGTGGCTGCATGAGGACGGGGCGCCCGGCTTTGACGTGGACAGCCGGCAGTCGGAACCCTATGTGCGGCGCAGGACGGTCCGCTGGGACCAGGAGGCCGGAGACCGCAATGATCCGGATGGCCCTTCCTGGGGAGGGCCCGCCTGGAACGGTCCGGAAGTCAGTGGTCCCCGGTATGTGCGGCATAACCGCACCCCGTGGCTGAAGATCACCGCCTCCATAGCCGGAGCGGCAGTTACTGGAGTTTTGCTGGGATTTCTGGCATTATCCCTCTTCAACAATCCCGACAGCGCAAGCAGCGGCAGCACTACACAGAATGCCCAAGATACGACCGCCCAGAACCAGAATGCCTTGCCGGTGAGCGGCAATGTCCAGAATGCTGCCGGTGGCGCAGCGGCGGCTGCAGGAGCAGCCGTTTCCTCCGGCAAGGAGATTGCCATGGCCTATGCGGGCAAAACCTACTCCCTTCTGCAGAATGGAACCTTTTCTGCCCAGCAGGGGGCTGACCAGGCCAAAAGCGATCTGCTGAAGAAAGGGCTGGCCGCTGCAAGCGAGCAAACCGATAAATTTTATGTGTTCGCCGGTATGGCAGCCGACAAGGAAAGCGCTGTAGCCTTGGGCAATCAGCTGAAGGAAAACAGCAAGCTGGATATTTATGTGAAGGCATACGCCGTCCCTGCCGTCACCAAGGTCCACTGGAACGGCAATGGCGAAACCCTGAAATCCTATCTCCAGCAGTCCGACAAGCTGGTGGAATCCATCAACCGGTTGACGGTAATGAACCTGGAAGCAGGAAGCACTCCAGGTGCGCCGGATGCCTCTACCATGCAATCTATCACCTCATCCCATACGGCTTGGTCTCAATTATCCTCCACTGTGGCCCAAGAAGGCGGCGAGGAGAACAAAGCAGTCCTTCAGCGGATGAACAATGCCATCAATTCCGCCAAAACCTCCTTGGACGAATACAAAAAGAACCCGTCCACAGCCATGCTGTGGCAGGCTCAAACCTATACCATGCAATTCGTCATCGCTGAAAAGGAGCTGCTTACCAAGATTGGGCAGAGCTGATAGCGGTAAGTGCAACGGAACTGAGAGGCGCTTTGTGCCGAATAACCATTCTTTTCAGTTTTAACGGAACTTAAAAGCTCTTAGAGGGAAAAATGCAGCCAATTGGCCGCATTTTTGCCTTCTAAGAGCCGTAGAGTTCCGTTATTTTGCAGTTTGCTCCAAAACCAGCGCTTAAGCGCTGCATATTTCCGTTACCGTATAAGCCTGGACAACAATGCGGCCATCTCCGCCCGGGTCATATTCCGCTCCGGAGCGTAGGTAGTGGCAGTGGGGCCTTCCACAATGCCCTTTTCCTTCAGCCTGTTGATGGAGGCGGCTGACCATAAGGAGACCGGCACATCCTTAAACACGGAGGTGGTAGCTTTTTGGCTGCTGCCCGGCCAGATCACCCGGTCAATAAGGGCTGCCGCTTCCCCGCGGGTCAACGGCTGGTCAGGACGGATGGTCCCGTCCTCATAGCCGGACAGAATTCCGGAGGCTGCTGCCTTTTGCATCACGGCATACGCCCAATGCTTCGTGGACAAATCTTTAAACACGGGTGCTGCTGCTGTGGCTGTTGCAGAGCTGTTGCCGTTACCTGTACCGTACGTGCTTCCGGTTACCGTGGAGCTGCTCTGGCCCGCTCCCCCTGCAGCCGCAGGCCCGGGCAAGGAGAACTGCCGCTCCAGCATGGTCACGAACTCCGCCCGGGTCAATGCCCGCTCCGGGTAGTATTTCCCGGCATCGCCCTCCAGTATGCCCTTGTTCTTCAGCTTGAGAATGGCATCGTTCGCCCAATGGGAAAGCGGAACATCCGTAAAGGCGCCCGGCTCCTCCAAGGGCTTATAGGCTTCAATGCCGCTGGCAATTCCCAAAGCCAGCTTTTGGCGGAAGCCCGCATCCGCCAAATTGGCGGCATCCTCCGCATTGGAGAGAAAGGCGGTTTCCACCAGAATGCTGGGAACCGAGCCCATCCTGGCCACATATACAGCCGAGGGCACCAGGCCTCTGTCCACCGTGCCGGCGCTTTTCACCATGGCATCCTGCACCAACTGGGCCAGCTGTTTGCTCTCCGGTGTAAGCGCCGCCATCGCATCGCTGGGCGGGTAGCTCGCTTGCGGATAATCTTTATCGTAATAGAGAACCAAACTGCCGTTAATGGAAGCGTTGGTATGGGCATTGGCATGCACCGACACAAACAAATCCGGAGCCAAGCTGTTGGTAATGGCCACCCGTTGGGCCAAGGAGAGATAAACATCCGTTTCCCGGGTAAGGAATACCTCATAGCCGCGGCCTTCCAGAATCGCTTTTACCCGCTCCACAACATCGGAATTGACCGTCTTTTCATACAAGCCGTTTACGCCCACCGCTCCGGGATCGGAGCCGCCGTGACCGGCATCGAGTACAATCTTAACCGCTCCGGCCCAAGCCGGGGCTGGCTGCGCAACCGCGAAACCAAGGATAAGAAGGCCCGTAATCATTTTCTTAGAACCATTTAGCAATCTGGCCCACCTCCAACCTCTATATTACTAGGCCGGAAACCCGTTGATAAGAGGAAAAAGTTGCTAAATGGCACAATGTGTCGACAAAACCTTCGTACTCCGCTCAAAATACGGGATTCCCGAATAGACGCCGTCCCGCTTTTTCTATAGAATGGGGAAGGATAAACATCCACGGACGGAGTGTAACGATGAAGAAAAACGGATTGACCCTTGTGTTGTTTCTGCTGCTGGGTTTGCTTGCAGCCAGTATAGTATCCGGCTTGCTGACGCCTGTGGATGCGGCGGCATTTTTCCTGCGCTCCACTTCGATTAACTGGCATCCGGCAGCGGATCTGAATTTTCTCAAATATGATTTTTTAATTGAAATCAAGCTGAACATTGTCAGTCTTATCGGCTTAGCCGCGGCGGTTTGGCTGTACAGAAAGCTTTAGATAGGGAAGATAGAGATGACAGGAGTGGGTAATATGACAGAAAACAACAAATTGACGCTGGTGCTGGCTTCCTCCTCGCCAAGAAGGCAGGAGCTTATCGGGCTGATGAAGCTGCCGGTAATCGTAAGGGCCAGCAATGCGGATGAATCCGTGCCGGAGGAATGGGAGCCTGCCAGAATTGTGGAGGAGCTTTCTCTGCGCAAGGCCAAGGCTACAGCCGACAGCATAGCAGAGGAGGGTTTTACACAAACCTCAGCACCGGATTCTTGGATTAATGTAGGGTCAGACACGATTGTTGTGGTGGACGGCAAGGTATTGGGCAAGCCTGCGGACCAAGAGGATGCATTCCAGATGCTTTCCAGCCTGCAAGGGCGGCAGCATGAGGTTTATACTGGTGTTGCCTGTTTGCCAGGTGGCAGCTTAGGGGACGAGCCTCCCACGGTAAGCCATACCGTCAGCAGGGTAACGTTCAGCCCTATGAGCGAAGGGGAAATCTGGGGATACGTGCGGACAGGGGAGCCCATGGACAAGGCCGGGGCATACGGCGTGCAGGGGATGGGTGCGTTGTATATTGAGAAAATCGAGGGTGATTTTTTCAGCGTGATGGGGCTTCCGGTGAATAAGCTTTATCAGATGCTGCAGCAAGTTGGTCTAAGGACATGCACCTGAGCTTTGATGAGGTCCACTATCAGGTGACGTCGGAAGGGCTGGACATCCGGCTTCTTCCCAAGGAATATGCGTTATTGGTGTTTCTCTACCGCAATCAGGGCCGCGCATTTTCCCGGGAGCAGCTTCTGGATCATGTGTGGCCGATGGAATATCCGGTGGAGCGGACGGTGGATGACCATATTTACCGCCTGCGGAAGAAATTGTCCCCTCTGCAAGGCTTGGAGATCCGGACGGTCCGTGGCCAGGGCTACAGCCTGACCGTTAAAGACAAGGCAAGCCTGCTGGACACCGCTCCTGCCGCCCGGGACCCGGCTCTCAATCAGGCCATGCGGGATGTATTCGGCAAGTACCATACCTACGGCCAGGGCCGTTCCATGCTGATCCTCGCCAGGCAGCAGGATGTTTTGGGCTATGAGATGGATCCGTTTTATGCCGTTTATCTCCATTTTGTCCAGGGGGATGTGGAATGGCTGCTCC
>JAQSYT010000145.1 GCA_029256065.1 Paenibacillaceae bacterium | reverse complement strand
CCCCATCACCGGTGATGGGGTCCAGATCCACCACAGCCGCCGCCAGCCGGGCATCCGATGGCAGATCAAGGCTATAATCCCGGGCACGGCGGAGCAGCTCCGGCAGACTGTAGCCGCCCTCCGCCCAACGCTGGAAGAAGCCGTTCTGGAGCAGGGGCAGATGCTCCCGCCACTTTTCCTGGAGGGCGGCCTGCTTCTGCCACTCCTCCAGCTCCCGCCGCAGCTCCTCCCCCGCCTCCAGCACAGCGTCCAATATTTCCTTCTCGCCTGCCGGCTTCAGCAGATAACGGGACACCCCCTGGGCCATGGCATTCTGGGCAAAACCAAAATTGTCATGCCCGCTTAAGATGATAAATTTCATGAATATACGGGATTCCTGCTTCTGCCGCAGTGTGCGGACCAGGGTCAGCCCGTCCATACCCGGCATCTGCACATCCAACAGCATAATATCCGGGCGTTTCCGCTCCACAATGGCCAGCGCCTCCTGGCCGTTGCCTGCAAGACCCACCACCTCAATGCCATGCTCTTCCCAGGGAATATTGTTGGCAAGGGAATTGCGCAGCCTGAGTTCATCCTCTACAATCATCAGATTCATACCCTTGTCCTCCTCGTCAATTGGAGACTACGACAGCTTCTTATCCTCCGCTCAAGCCGCCCTGGGCCAGATTCAACTCTTCCGTTAATAGGGAAAGGTCGCTTCCGCAGCGCTCCAGAGGCAGCGATACCGTCACAAAGGTGCCTTGGCCCTCTACACTCTCTACCACCAGCTCCGCGTCCTTGCCGTAATACAGCTTCATCCGGGCGGTAACATTCCGCAGCCCGAACAGGTCACGGACCTCCTCCTCGCGCTTGATCCGGTAATCCATCCGGCCCGCCTTCTCCAGCTCATGACGCATATACGCCAGCCGTTCCAGACTGATGCCCGGACCATTGTCCTCCACCCGGATATTAAGCCGGCTGCCGCCTTCGATCCAGCTGGAAATCACCAGCAGCCCGCCGCTGGCCCGGTCCTCCATCCCATGGAGGATGGCATTCTCCACCAGAGGCTGGAGCAGCAGCTTCAACACAGGAACTGCCTTGGTTTCCTCCTGCAGCCGGTACTCCACCCGGAAATTGTCCAGAAAGCGGATTTGTTGAATACGGATATAATAATGCAAATGCTCCATATTTTCCTGAAGAGTGAATACCTCCCGGCCCTTGTTTAAGCTCAAACGGAAAAACCGGGACAGATTCAGCACCATCTCGCTGATTTCCGTGGCCTCGTAATTTTGGGCGGACCAGTAGATGGAATCCAGGGTATTGTACAGAAAATGAGGATTGATCTGGGACTGGAGGAACTTCAGCTCCGTCTTCAGCAGCTCCAGCTCCTGCTCGTAATGATCCTCAATAAGATGCCTCTGGTAAGCCACCATCTGGTTAAAGGATTCAGTCAAATACCCGAACTCATCCTTCTGCCGGTTCTGGAGCCGGATGTTCAGATTCCCGGCAGCCAGCTGCTTCATCCCCCCGGCCAGCTTATTGACCGGCGAGGCAATACCGCTGTAGACGACCCAGGAAATCCCCACCGCCAAGAGCACGCTTACCACGATAATCACATACGTGAACATGCGCAGCTTGTCTGTCTCCCGGTACAGCTCCGCCTTGGGCTGCATCAGGGTCAGATGCCAATTGGAATAGCCCGAATCCACCGTAACCGCCATCTCCTTGCCGGAAATGGCAGGCAAGCCGCCGTCCGCTGCCGTATCGCCGGTGCCCGCCACCACCCGGCCCGTCTCCGTATGAAGATAAATTTTGGCCTGGGAGGAGGGAAGCTGGGATTTGATGACGTTCAGCAGCCTGCTTTTGTTCAGCGTAATCAGCAGCACATTGGGCTGCCGGTTGACATTGTACAGGTCCATGGAGCGGACCAGGGAAATGCTGTCCGTGCTGATGACACTGCCGAAGGTGGTTCCCGAAACGGACTCGTCGGGGAGCAGGTAACGGATGGCCGTCCCTTTCTCCCGCGCCGTCTGGACCATCCATTCCTGCATGGGCTCCGAGGTGAGGCGCCTGCCGCCGAAATTGGTGGAGATCATCATATGGGACGCATGGTGGTAGATGGTAATCTGGGACACGATATGATTTACGGCGTTCATATTGGACAGCTGCTTTAGCATCCGTGAGAACTCCACAATGGACTCCGGAGGCAGCTCCTTGCCTGTCTTATTAAGCTGCTGCACCACAGCCGGGTCGGTGGCAATCAGTGCAGACAGCTCCTCAATGTTCTGCAGGGTAAGATCGATATAGTCCATGGAGGAGGACAAGGCCAGCTGGGACCGCTCCACTGCCTGATCATACAAAAGGTCACGGGACCGCTCCACCGCAAACAGGCTGATTACAACAAGGGGCAGCAGGATCAGAAGAAAATATCCTGTCAGCCGCACCTGGATATGTCCGGAGAACTGGCTGCGGACCCAGCGCCACAGGGCCCTCATGGGAAAGCCTTTCCGGCTGCGGCAGTTTTCTCCTTGTACCAGGCATTGACCTCCGCGGTAATCAACGCGCCGCCATTTGCTTTCCACTCCTCCACGTACCGGTCAAAAGCGTCCAGCGGCTCCACGCCCATGATGATCCGGGTGAAGGGCTCCAGCAAATTGGGGAGCTGACCGGACAAACGGCTCATGGCAGGGGTGGGTGAGCCATAGAATTCATTGGTAATCAGATTCTGTTCAATAATTTTGAGATTTTCGTACAAGTGAAAATCCCCCAGGGAGTCCAGGCGCTTCTTATTCAGCTCCGGATCCAACACGTCAACCATGGACTGGTAGATCCCCCGGTACAAATGCTTATCATGCTGGCCAAAATCGGTTACCATTTTGCCGTTCTGCATACTCCAGATCTGATTCTCGAAGCCCAGCTTCAGAGTCGTGTAGCCTTCATTGCCGGCCAGAAACTCAAGGTAGCGGACCGCACCCTCTGGGTTGGAGGCGCCTTTGGGGATCACATTATAGCCCCGGATCAGATCCTTGTCGTAGACGCCCTTCTGTCCGCGGGGACCGGTGGGATATTCCAGAGGCATCCATTCCGCCTGGGGAAATTTCGCCTTATTGCTGGCGATGGAGCCCCTGGTATCATACCAGGTGGCAGAGTACAGACCCACCTGCCCGTTCTCAATCTTCTGCGTCAGACTGGTGTTGCGGTTTAGGACAAATTCGGGATCAAGGAGCTTTTCTTTGTAGAGCTTGGCGAGAAAAGCCAATGCCTCCTTGGCCTCCGGCATTACGCTGCCGTAATGGAGCGCGCCGTCCTTCAGGATCCAGCTGTCCAGCTGGGTGCCGAAGGCGCCGAAGAAGGGGGCGGACCGGATCAGGTTCTCCCCCATGGTCAGCCCGTAGGTATCATTCTTGCCGTTGCCGTCCGGGTCCTCCAGGGTGAAGGCCTTAATGACGTCATAGTAGTCATCCAGAGTGACAGGAGCCTTGCGCCCCACCTTGTCCAGCCAATCCTTGCGCACATACATCAGCTCGATGCCACGCACCTCATTGAGGCTGGGAATGGCATAGATTTTCCCGTTGTAGCGAACCCGGTCCCATGCCTCCTCAGGAATTCTGCGCTTCAGATCAGCCCCGTATTTGTCCAGCCAATCGTCCAGGGGAAGCAGCGCATCCTGCTGCAGATAATGGTCAAACCAGAGAGGCTTATAAATATGGACCACATCGGGAAGGTTTCCTGAGGACATGATCAGGTTCACCTTCTCCTCGTACACCTCTTCCGGCGGTGCAATCACATTGATATCCAGACCGGTGCGGTCTTCAATAAAGGAGAGATAGGGGTTGTTATTCTCATCCGTTCCCGCAGGAAAATTCATCCCCAGGTTATTCACCACGATGGAGACGGACTTGCCCGTGCCTGATGCGGCTGTAGCCGATCCTCCCGCCCCGGCGGTCGTACCCTCGCAGCCGGCCAACACCGTGCCCCCCACGGTTAAAAGGCAAAGGGCCCATACAGCTTTCGATGTCATTGTCCTGTCTCCCCCTCCCGCTTTTACCCGCTTCGGATCCGCTGCGCCTTATTCCTCCACCGTCTCCAGCAGCCGGGACAGCTGCGGCTGGAGTGCTGCCGCAATCAAGGAAAAGCCCAGGTCGGTTGGATGTGTGCCATCCACCGTACTTTCCGCATATTGATCCCCCAGCAGCTCATAGCCGTCAACACTAAAAATAAACCGGTCACCCTCCTGCCGCAGTCTCTCCACCAGCTCCAGCTGGTAAGCCCGCCGTGCCAGCATGGCTTCCCGGAACTCCGCATCCCAGTCCGCCTTGGGCGGCCTGATCCGGGTAATCACCACCACCGGCACCATGGGATGGCTGTCCCGCAGAATACGGATAAAAACCGGCAGGGTTGTCTGCAGCCGTTCCAGCCCGTCGCAATTGGCTTCATAGTCCAGCACCAGACATGCCGGATCAGGCAGGGAAGCGATCACGCGCGCCACCTCCGGCTCCCCCTTGCCGCTGCCGGAAAAGCCCAGGTTCACCATTTCCCGCTTCATCCCGCGGCTTAGGATATTGGGATAGGCCATGCCCGGACGGGATGCGCACCCTCCTTGGGTAATGGAGGTGCCGTACAGCACCACCGGACGCTCTCCGGCGAAGGGCACAGGCGCGAGTAACTCCGCCTCCTCCTCCACGCCGACATATACCTCCTCCACCCCCTGGTACAAGGGAAAATACAGGGTATAGCTGCGGAGCTCCCGCTCCGGGAATACCGCAAGACGGGCGGTATATTCCGCTTCCTCCGGACGGAGGGTGGCGGTTCCGGCGAATTTCTCTTCACCCGGCGCGCCGATATAGCAGTCGAAGCCGCATTGTCCGGTAGGCGCCATATGATACATATTGGCACGGTCCTTCAGCTTCACCCGGATATGGAGCTCCCGGGAATCGGTCCGGAAGCGGATATGCCCGCCCGCCGTATGGTCCGCCAGCCAATTCACCGCCTGCGGCAAAGCCTCTTCCGGATGAAGCGGCATCCGGCGGTATACGCCGTCCTGGCTGATCCAGGGGAAACCGCCCAAGCGGAAGGGTGCTTCTCTGGGGTCAAACCAGCAAAGACCCTCCTCACGGGTGCCGGTCATCCGCATATTGCGGTCAAACTGTTCTAATGTAGCGCTTTTTTTCTCTTCCACCTTCAAGGACCTCCTGTATAAACATGGTTGCAAATCTTCAAATCTCGTCACTTCGCCGGCTCATGTCACATTATGTTACATTATAGAATTCCATTTCGGGTATGGCAAGAATTTTTATTGGACTGATGTCAGGTTTTCACCAGTTTTAAGCGCTTACAATAAAGATCGGGCTGTCCCTTTACTGAAGCTTATTCCGGGCCTACTCCAACATTCCTATTATACTGGATAATTCTCCTGCAAGCTACGGGAGTCTGATGACAGCTTGATTGATCAATCGTATCAGGTAACACTGCGGCAACCGCAGCATGAGGGATTATCCTGCAAAAGTGCAGTTATTTTTGAGCGTGAGCCCCATTCTCCCCCTCCATCCTGCAAAAGTGCATCTATTTTTCACTGAAACCACCAAACGGGCGGAATCCGGGAGAAATAAATGCACTTTTGCATTTTGGCAATCCGTGTAAGCGGCTGACCCATAAAATAACTGCACTTTTGCATTTTGGCATCTTGCCGCCCACGCCAAAAGACAGTTTCGTTAAACCCTGGCCAACAGTTGGGGCGGCGCAGGATAAGCCGGAGGAGCCATACGGGCAGCTGCAACAGCACAAAAACCGTTTCCCAACCTCTCACCGGTCCGCCCCTTCCCTTCATTACAGCTTACTTCTTCTTGATGACGATCTTCCGGTTGACCAGCATGGCGGCATGGAGCATCACCTTAACCAATGGCGCTCCTTGAGGATAGGCCAGATAGCGGGTTTCCCACACGGGATCGAACTTCTCCTTAAATCTCCGGAGGCCCTTGAATTTGTACAAGTAATTGGCATGCAGGTATACCAGATTGGCTGCCCGCTCCTCCCGCATGGAATAGGGCTCGTCCCCTACGCTGGACAAAGGGGCCATGCCCAGATTGAACCGCTTATAGCCTGCATCCCTGGACCATTCGAATAGACGCAGGAACATGTAGTCCATGGCTCCTTTGCCTGCATCCGGGGCAAAACGCATCAAATCGATGGAGGCCGTTACACCGTTGTCGTAACATGGCATGAAGGTGGCGAAGGCCATAATTTGCCCCTCTGCGGAACGGACAACGGCCGCGGAGGTCCGCTGGATATAATCCTCATTAAACCAGCCCAGAGAAAACCCCTTCTCAGCCCGTTTGCCCAGCCAGCTGTCGGAAACAGCCTTCAGCTCTGCCATCGTCTCCGCCGGAATGGGCCCCTCCAGCATTTCGAAGGCGCTGCCCTCCCGCTCAAACCGGTTGCGAACCGTGCGCAAATCCGCCTTGCTTTTGCCTGTGAGCTGGAAGGTGTGCAGATCCGCAAACCCTTCCTCCCCCAGCTTGAAGAAGCGAAAGCCGGCCTGGTGGTACAGCGGCATCCAGCGGGAGGAAATCTGGTAGAACACAGGGGTCAGCACCCAGGCATCGGCAAATTCCCGGAACTCCCGGAGCGCCTCGCGGAACTTGTCCGGGTTGCCCACAGGGTCGCCCAAAACGACCAGTGTGCTCCGGCTGCGGGCGTAATAAAACAGCACCTCATCCTTAGCGCCCCAGAAAAAACACTTATCCCGCAAAAATACCAAATGGGTAAGCGGAGTGCCCGGGAACCGCTCCAGCAGACGGGAGAGCTTGTTCAGATCTTCCTCGCCCGGAGGGGTCAAAACCGGTCCCTTGGGGCGGAGCCAGAACCATACGGAGAAGAACAGCCAGGCCGCCGATAAGCCGACAATCCCGCTTCTGATCAGCTCTTTTTCCCTTAAGATTAGCGTCTCATGCCCGTGCCTGGGTGCCAGCCAATGATAAGGAATAGGACGGGTCCAGTCCCCTACCAGATAATATCCGGCAGCCACCACAAGGGAAATGGCAAACCAGAAAACCAGAGTTCTTACCTGAACGGCAGCATGATTCCGGTAAAACCGCCCGCGGGAAATATAAAGCAGAACGGCCACCGCAGAGAGCAGGATGGCCTCCTCAAAGTCCAGCCCCTTCAGAATGGAGAAGAATGCGCCGAGGACCAACAAAACCACGGTCAGCCTGTACGCCCGGCGGAGCTTCAGGTGAATTCCCCAGGACAGCACGATAAGGATAAAGCCGACAACCACCGTAATCTGGTGGGACAGCTTCATGGTGAGCGGCGTAATAAAATGATGCAGACTGCGCATTCGTCCGATGATCTCCGGGGTGGCGGCCGAAAGCAGAAGCACACTGCCGGACAAAAGCACCAGAGCCGTTAACGCCCAGATGCCGATATCCCCCAAGAGCCTGCTTTGCCCCGGCCAGGACCAGAAGCGCTGCCAGCCGCCCAGGGACTTCTCCCAAAGCTCGGAGCCGGCCTCCGCCAGCTTCTCCCGCTTGGGCATCCACTCTACTGCCGCCAGAAACAATCCGGCCGTCCAGGGCAGGAGATAATAGAACACGCGGAACAGAATTAGCGCCGCCATGGCTCTGTCCGGATTAACCCCATAGCCGTTCAGGGACAGGAGCAGCACCATATCCATCGCCCCGAAGCCGCCGGGAGCCATGCTGAAGATGCCTGCCGCGGCGGCCACAGCGAACATGCCCAAGAGATGTGAAGCCGGAATATGCAGACCGGCAACAGAGGCGCTGGCCACCAGCATTGCCCCGGCGGAGACCCATTCCAGGACAGAAGCCCCTACCGCAAGCAAAGCAAGGCGTGTATCCGGCAGGTTCCCAGACTTAACCCACCTGCCGAAAACCCGAGGGAAGCGGGACAGCACCACATACAGAGGCAGATAGAGGGCCATGCCCCATACAGCCAAACGCAGCCACCCATGCTCCTCAAACAAATAAGCGCCGGGCAGAATCCCCATCAGGAACAGCCAGCACATGACAGATAAGCCCGTAATCATGGCAAATGATAAAAACAGCAAATATTTGGCGACCTCCTGTACGGAAGCGCCCGCTCTCTTGTACAGCACCAGGCGGAGCCCCACCCCTGTAAAGCCGGCGAAGCCCATTACATTATTGAAGGTATTGGCAATCCACGAAATCCGGATTACCCGGCCCAACGGCAGTCCTTGCCCCTGGCTGGCCTGCTGCCTGGCAAACAGAAGATCATACCCGCTCATCATCAGCACGGCCAACAGGCCTGACAGCCCCAGCAGCCCCAGCTGCCACACATGCAGCCGGTCTACAAGATGAATGGCAACAGCCAGGTTGATACTGGTGAGTTCTTTTTTTCCTTCCCAAAAAACAAGCGCAATCACCCCGGCGGGAACCAGCACCTTCAGAGCTTTGGGGCCGTAAAGCATTAGCAATCCCTTCAAGCGGTTTCTCGCAATCATCCGAGTTTCCGACATATCAGCACCATCCTGCAGCTTCGCTTCTATCATTCATAGAATACCATGGTCTTATCTGTTCCATCATCTAAATGCTTGTTTATATTCCCTTAATAATCTTGATTTTTTGTATACGTTTGGATACAATTATAATGAGAAATATACGAATTCGTCAGATTTCGCTATTTTAGATCTTCCCAGCTTGTACTTCCCATAACGACCTTATCCGTCCTTCGGGACAGGTGAAAGACTTTCATAAATTGAGGTGATGGCTTATGAATGAACAGGTGCGGACTTTGGAAGAAATAAAGGCATACTCACAACCCAGCCATACGCGCTTGTCCACCCAAAAATTTCTCTGGCGGAGCTTCTTGATGCTTGTAGGCGCAAGCCTGGTTTCCGTGGGGCTGGAGATTTTCCTTGTACCCAACAATATTATCGACGGCGGGATCGTGGGCATATCCATTATTGCTTCCCATTTAACCGGCTGGAACCTCGGACTTTTCCTATTTGTCTTAAATCTCCCCTTTCTCTTCCTTGGTTATAAACAAATCGGCAAAACCTTCGCCTTATCCACTCTTTTTTCTGTTGCTGTTATGTCAATTGGCACTAATCTCCTTCATCCGGTTCAGCCGATAACCATTGATCCGCTTCTGGCTGCTGTCTTCGGCGGCATCATACTGGGCACAGGCGTAGGCCTGGTTATCCGCTCCGGGGGTTCACTGGACGGGACCGAAATCGTAGCGATCGTTTTCACCAAGAAGCTGCCCATGTCCGTAGGCGAAACTGTCATGTTCTTTAATCTGTTCATTCTGGCCAGTGCAGGCTTCGTATTCGGCTGGAACAACGCCATGTACTCGCTTATTGCTTATTATATCGCGTTCAAGATGATTGATTTGACCATTGAAGGCTTTGAGGAATCGAAGTCCGTCTGGATCATCAGCGAGCGGAATCAGGAAATTGCCTCCTCCATTATTGACCGCTTGGGCCGTGGTGTCACCTATCTCAATGGAGAGGGCGCCTACACAGGCAACGAGAAGAAGGTTATCTTCTGTGTCATTACCCGTCTTGAAGAAGCCAAGATGAAATCCATTGTGGATGAGATTGACCCTAAAGCCTTCCTTGCTGTAGGCAATATTCATGATGTGAAGGGCGGGCGCTTCAAGAAAAAGAATATTCACTAAATCCGCACTCTTTTCTTCCTCACATTCGGGATGATCATCGTATCCCGCGGCGAACCTGCCATTATTGTCCGCTGAACTTACTGAGGAATCCAACTTAATTACTATAAGCTGATGAACCATTTCTTCAGCTGGGAAAGGAGGGAGAACAAGCGCCGTGCTTCCTCTGAACCGTAAACGGAAAACTAGGAATAGCGCTGAAACCAATTCATCCCATGTATTCACCCAATCCGCCCTTCACTGCGGAGCCATGACTGGCTGGAAACGGCTGATCCCGGTAGGAGCAGGAGCTTTCCTGGCTGCCTTCGGGTTAGAAATGTTTCTCACCCCAAACCGCATTATTCCAGGAGGTATACACGGCTTGTCCAGCCTCCTGTCACATATGACTGAAATGAAGATGGGGCTTATCCTGTTCATCCTGAATCTGCCCTATGTGGTTTACAGCAGCTTCGCCAAGGAGCGGAGCCGGTTCTTCCTTACCGCCTTCGGCTTCCTGCTGCTGAGCGGCATTACGCTGCTCCTCCATCCGTTCCCGCCTCTGGTGGAGGACCCGCCCTTGGCCGCCCTGGCCGGCGGTCTTCTCCTTGGTATCGGCGCCGGACTGGTGCTGGCCTATTCCGGCCCGATGGACGGTGTCCAGACAGCCGCCATCTACATGAAGAAGCGGCTGCCTTTGTCCACCGATGAGCTGATTACCCTGGTGAACCTGGGATTACTGGGGCTGGCAGGATTTATTTTCGGATGGGATCAGGCCATTTATTCCGTGGTTACCTATGCCGTGGCTATGACCGTCACCAAAAAAACCACCAAGCTTCTGCACCGGTACCAAGCCGTCTGGATCCGTACCACCCGCCCGGAGGCTGTCCGTGAGGCGCTGGCAGAAACCCCCGGCATCGGGTTTCTGAATCCTGTGCATGCGGCAGCGAGGCCCTATGAGCTGTACCTCACCATACCCAAGCGCCAGGGTGAAGCGGTGCTCCACATCGTAGAGCAGGTGGACCCGGAAGCCACGATGGGCATCAGCCCCATTCAGAATATGGTGGAGGAAAAATGATAAAAAGCCGTCATCAGCCCGTTATGGGTGAGGACGGCTTTTTGCTATGTATGATTAGTCAGAGGCAATTGTACAGTAAAAACCGTGCCCTTGCCCAACTCACTTTTGACCATCACGGTTCCATTGTGGTTTTCGATAATACTGAAGCTTACGGCAAGTCCGAGCCCTGTGCCCTTCTCCTTGGTGGTGAGGAATGGCTGGCCGATCCGCCCCAGCACATCTTCCGGTATGCCGGTGCCGAAATCCTTGAAGGTCACGACCGCCTTCTGGTCCCTAATTTCCGTATGTACGTGCAGTTCTCCCCCGCCCGGCATGGATTCCATACCGTTTTTGATGAAATTGATAAAAACCTGCTTCAGCTGGTTTTCATCGCATGCCACCGGGATGCTGCCCTCCCACGGCCAAAAGCTCAGCACCACATTCTTCATATTGGCTTCCGTCTCCATGAGCGTTACCACCTGGTGAATAATTTGATTCACATCCCGGCGGTAAAACTTCAGTTCATGGGGTTTGGCTAAAAGCAGCAGCTCGTTTAAGATGCTCTCGATCCGCATCAGCTCCGAGCTCATGACTGCTACATGATCCTTGCGCAGGGGAAATCCTCCGTCCAGCAGCTGCAAAAAGCCTTTGATGGCCGTCAGCGGATTGCGGATCTCGTGGGCAATGCCTGCTGCCAGCTGGCCGGTCAGCGTAAGCTTCTCCGATTTGAGCACAATCTCCTCCGCTGCCATCCGGTCGGTCATATCCCTGCCAATGCCTAACTGCCTGGCCACGTTGCCTTTCTCATCATAGATAAGTTTGGTGGAAAGTTCAATCCACACATAGTGGCCGCTTTTATGCAGACAACGGATAGTCGCTATGTGCGTGTCTTTGCCGTGGGGCATCTGCGCATCCTTACGGTAGTCCGGGTGATAATAAAAAGACCGCTGCTTTCCCGTCATTTCCTCCGGCTCGTAGCCCAACAGGTGCCGGACGCCCGGAGACACATAATACATGCATCCGCTTGCATCACTTAAGGTGATGAAGTCCTGGGAATTCTCCGAGATTAGCCTGTACAGCTCCTCGCTTTTGCGCAGCTTCTCTTCGTTTTCAACGGTTTCCGTCACGTCCCGGGTAGTGACAATCAGCCGGTTCATCTTGAACCGTTCGTCGGAAAGAAGCTCTCCCATCATTTCCAGATGCCGCACAGTCCCGTCCGGGTGATGATACCGCAAGCGGACGCTGGAAGCCTGGCCCTGTAAAAGGCGGGCCACCGTTTGGCTGAAATGGGGGTGATCCTCCTGGTGAATCCTTTCCCTGCAGGAAAAGATTTCATCTTTGGTACTGTTCCGCCTCAATCCCAGAATCACATACATTTCTTCGGAAAGGTGGATGGACCTGTGGCGCACATCCCATTCCCACATGCCTAAATTGGCTATACGAAGGGACATCTGCAGAGCGGCCTCACTCCTGCGCAGAGTTTCCTCGGCCATTTTATGCTCCGTGACATCCTGAATAATACAGAAAACCCCGTTGACGGCTTCTTCTT
>JAQSYT010000144.1 GCA_029256065.1 Paenibacillaceae bacterium | reverse complement strand
CGTCTATAGAGGAATCTTTTTAGGAATGATGGGGCCGGCCGGTTCTTGACCATTCCCGCAGGCAAACGGTATGCTGGTGGTAATGATCGGTAGAATTGAAACCAGATAACAGGGAGGTGCGCAGCAATGCCCATAACGGATGCGGAATCCCATTATCCCAAAAACGGCAGAGTCGTCCTCCATATTGATATGAATGCTTTTTATTGCTCCGTGCATGAAGCGGTGGAGCCGGAGAAGTATAAGGATAAGCCCTCAGCGGTAGCCGGAAGCGTGGAGCTCCGGCGGGGAATTGTGGTGACCTCTTCCTATGCAGCTAGGGCAAAGGGAGTCAGAACCGGTATGCAGGTGCGGGAGGCCTTGCGGCTTTGTCCCGAGCTGCTCCTAATCTCACCTGACTTCCATTTGTACCGTCAATTTTCCCGGCGTTTCCTGAACATTGCCTACAGCTATTCGCCGCAGCTGGAGACCATGTCCATCGATGAATGCTTTCTGGATATTACCGGGTCCAAGCAGTTCGGCACCCCGGTCCAGATTGCGGAGGAGCTGCAGCGGAGAATCCGCACGGAGCTGGGGCTGCCTTGCTCCATCGGCATCGCCCCTAATAAGCTGTTGGCCAAGATGGGCTCGGATATGAAGAAGCCCAACGGCATTACGATTCTCCGGAAGCGGGATGTACCGGTGCTCCTGTGGGACAAGCCCTGCTCTTATATGTACGGCATCGGCAGCCGGACAGGGGAAAAGCTGGATAAGCTTGGCATCCGCACCATCGGAGAGCTTGCCCATGCGGAGGAGGGCTTCCTGACTGCCCAGTTCGGTATTGTAGGCTCATGGCTGAAGGCTGCCGCCAATGGTGAGGATGAAACACCGGTAAATCCGGAGCAGGAGGCCAGCAAATCCATCGGACATACCACAACGCTGCCCAAGGACTTCACGGATGACCAGGATATCCGGCGGGTGTTCCTGAATTTGGCCGACCAGGTATGCCGCAGGATGAGGAGACAGCATCTGATGGCTTCAACAGTACAAATAACCATCCGCAACCCCAGCATGAAAACCATCACCCGCTCGGTTACGCTGGATGGCCCTACGGAGGATGCGGATACCGTGTTCGAAACAGCCTGCAAGCTGTTCAACCGCCATTGGCAAAAAGGCCAGCCAGTAAGACTTCTGGGCATTACTCTGCAGAACCTGGTGGACAAATCGGAAGCGGCAGTACAGCTGGATCTGTTCGACTATAACAGGCAGCCGAAGAAGGAGGAATTAAACCGGATCATGGATAAGCTCAGGGACCGGTTCGGGGAAAGCGCCATTCTGACCGCGGGTATGCTGGGCGATGATCCGTCCGCGTTAATCCGCAATCACAAGATCCGGGGCACCTCCCTTCAGAAGGACCACATGAAGGAGAAAGGTTTTTTTGACGAAACCCAATAACAGAGAACGGCATAGACTGTAACAGAGTCGCCATCTTTATTTGAACTTTGTATGAATTTATATTATAGTTCTTATTGAGGATGACTTTTGAGGAGGAAGATACAGATGGCCAAGTATACTTGGGTAGACAAAGAAACTTGTATTGCATGCGGCGCATGCGGCGCAACAGCACCTGACATTTATGATTATGATGATGATGGGCTGGCTGAAGTTATTTATGAAGGAGACGGCAACAAAGGCGTTACGGAAATCCCGGAGGATCTGTTTGACGATCTGCAGGATGCCCAAGACGGCTGCCCGACAGATTCCATCAAGGTTGCGGAAGCAGCTTTCAATAAATAATTCATCCAACACCAGAAGCTGCCGGTTTGTGCCGGTGGCTTTTTTCGTTTGCGGCGTAAATTTTTCCTTGGAAGGCAGGTGTCCGCGGACAGAGGGGCCGTCTTATTTTGCTCTTTTTGCGCTTTTTTGGACTTTCGCGGACAGACGATTCGTTATTTCGCTCCATTAGCATGGAAAACCTCTGTTTAACCGCAGATAACGGATCCTGTGTCCGCGCACGAGAAAAAAAGACCGATTTCTCCGGAATAACGGAACCAGGGTCCGCCGAATGAAACGCGTGGCTCAGGGGAGCCCAGGAAACGGAAGAGCCGAGGGACCTTGGCCGGTGGGCTGCGATGTGGCTATATGAATGCTCCAAAACATGGTAAACTTGTCATGTGCGTTTGTGGAAAGTCCAGCTTAGGAGCTGTGAGGAAATGAGTACCCGCTTTTGCTGACAAAATCTCTACGGTTAGCTGGTGCTTACGATGCCGGCTTTGCCCTGCAGAAAAGCCATTAAGGAGGAACGAGCATGTCCGAGGTAAAATTAGCGGTTGCTTATGAGGATTACGAAAATGGTGTTCAAATGAAGGAATTAATTGAAAAGCTGGCGGCACAGCCGGAGAGCCGGGAGCTGGAAAGCCTGGTAATCGGTGATTGGGGCGGCTCCTACGAGAACGGTTCCGCTGCAGTTGTGGAGGCCCTGGTGCAAGTGAAGGATGCTTTCCCCAAGCTGCGGAAGCTGTTCATCGGGGATATGGAGGCGGAGGAGTGTGAGGTGTCCTGGATCATGCAGTCGGAGATGGCCCCACTGCTCACGGCTTTCCCGGAGCTGACCTCTCTGACAATCCAAGGAAGCACCGATTTGAGCCTGAATCCTGCCCACCATGAGAAGCTGGAGGAGCTGGTCATTATATGCGGCGGTCTGGGCAAGAGTGTGCTGGACAGCATCGCCCAAGCCCATTTTCCCCGTCTGAAAAAGCTTGAGCTGTATCTGGGTGTGGACAATTACGGCTTTGACGGTACGTTGGAGGATGTTCTCCAGGTGGCCGAACCCGGTCTGTTCCCCGAGCTTGTTTACCTTGGGCTGAAGGACAGCGAAATCCAGGACGAGATTGCCGCTGCGCTTGCTGATGCTCCGGTTCTTGACCAGCTGCACACGCTTGATTTGTCTATGGGAACATTGACGGATGCAGGGGCGGAGGCGCTCTTAAACAGCGAGCGGGTGAAGAAGCTCCAGCATCTTGATTTGAGCCATCACTATATGTCGGAAAAAATGATCAAGCGCTGGAAGCAATCCGGGCTCCCTGTGGACATCAGCGATGCCCAGGATGAGGACGACGAATACCGGTATCCCGCGCTGACGGAATAGGATGGAGCAGCTGATTCTCATCGGAAATCCCGGCAACCGCCGTACGGCGGGGCTGCAGGAAGCACGGCGGCAGCTGGGGATGGAGCCGGCACGGGTGATTCCGTACCTGGAGCTCCTGCAAGGAAACACCACACTGGCCGAAGCTGCAGCTAAGCTCAGGTTGCCCGGTGACGCTGCGCCCATGCTGCGGATTGATGCTCCCGGAGAGGACTTCCAGGTGGAGCGTATGCTTATTTCGCTGGGGGCGCCCGATGTCCGGGCAGAGCACCAAGATGAGCGCCTGCTGGCTTATGGGACTATCCCTGACCCGCATCCTCTCGGGGAGCAGGAGGCGCTCTCCATCCGGGAGCAAACCGGACGGCTGTACCATCCCTCCCAATGGTTCCGCGGATTTATGCGCCTGTTGGGACGGCTGGAGCGGGAGGCGGAGGAGCTTTGGCCCTACCCGTTCTGGGTGAACGCCCCTCAGGATATTGCCTGTATGTTCGATAAGCGGGTAACCGGCCGGATTCTCTCCGAAGCCGGTCTCCCCGTGCCGAAGCTGCTGGCTCCCCCGGAGGAGCTGCCCCATTATGAGGCCTTGCGTGAAGTCATGCTTCAGAAGGGGATGCACCGGATATTCGTGAAGCTGGCATCCGGCTCAGGGGCTTGTGGTGTGGTGGCATATCAGCTGAATCCGCGGACCGGCGCGGAGGTGGCTGTCACCACCCTTGGTGTTGAGCAGCATCTGACCCGTCCACCGGTCTATTACAACGCCATTAAGCCGTACCGTTATACCGAACAGAAGACCATCCGCCAGCTGCTGAACTGGCTGCTTACTCATGGGGCGCATGTGGAGCAGTGGGTGGCTAAGGCCACTTATCAGGGGAGGGCTTTTGATGTCAGGCAGCTGGTGGTGGACGGACAAGCCTGCCACAGCATCGCCCGGCTGAGCAAAACCCCGATTACCAACCTGCATTTGAAAAGCGAACGGATGGGGCTGAAGGAAATGGGTCTCCCGGAGGAAATCCGGCAGGCGGTAGGGGAGTGTGCGGAGCAGGCATTATCCGCTTTTCCTCATTCTATGTTAGCCGGTGTGGACGTGCTGCTCCGGAATGGGAGTTATACACCCGTTGTGGGAGAACTGAACCCCTTTGGTGATCTTTTGTACCGGGTAAGCTACCAAGGCTATGGCACCTATGCCTGGGAATTGAAGCGTCTGCCGGATTTCCGCTCCTGGAAGGAACGCAGTCTGGCAGGTGGAATTGCAGGAGGGACAGCAACATGACGGATATGAACCGGATTGTAGGCGACTACGACATGATCATGATTACTCTGGATACACTCCGTTATGATGCGGCGGTGCTGGAGGAGGCCAATTGTCCCAACCTGTGCGGCGGCGGACATTGGGAAAAGCGGCATTCGCCGGGGAGCTTCACCTATGCGGCGCACCATGCTTTTTTTGGCGGATTTTTGCCTACACCCGCCACCACGGACAAATCCGGGCACATCCGGCTGTTTCATTCCAAAAATACCGGGAAGCCTACCCATCCCCACACCTGGCTGTTCGACACCCCGGATATCGTATCCGGTCTGGCAGAGGCAGGCTATAAAACAGTCTGCATCGGCGGCGTTATTTTCTTCACAAAAAAAGTGCCGTTGGCCCGTGTCCTGCCCGGTTATTTCCAGAAAAGCTATTGGCGTATGAACTTCGGCGTAACCAATCCGCGCTCCACGGAGCATCAGGTGGGCCGTGCCCTGAAGCTGCTGGATGAGACTGCTCTGGATGAACGGCTTTTTTTGTTTATGAACATCTCAGCCATTCATGGGCCCAATCATTACTTTGTACCCGGAGCCAAGCAGGATTCGGTGGAAACCCAACGTGCTGCGCTGCGTTATGTGGACGGCCAGCTGGGCCGTCTTTTTGCGGCTTTCAGAACCCGCAAGCGGCCGGTTTTCTGCCTGGTTTTCTCCGATCACGGAACCGCTTATGGAGAAGATGGCTATGAAGGGCACCGGCTTGCCCACGAGGTGGTGTGGACGGTGCCGTACCGTGAATTCATTCTTTAAGAATCCCGGAAAGGAGGACGCATCCATGTCTTATTCTTATTTTCCCCAGCCGTCTGACGATGCGGCCATTGCCCGGTGGAAGGATGAGGTGCGGGCAGAGCCGTACCGGTCTTATTTATATTCGTATCCCCACAAAACCGCATACCGGACGCTGACGCCGGAACTCCCGTTAGCCGGGCTGTGGGAGCAGGAAACGGCGGAAAGCTTCTTTTTATACATGCATATCCCGTTCTGCGGAGCCCGCTGCGGCTTTTGCAACCTGTTTACACTGCCGGACAAGCAGCCCGAGCTGCACCGGCAGTATGTGGATGCGCTGGAGCGTCAGGCTAGGCAATGGGCGCCTTTTGTCAGCCACCGTCCCTTCGCCCGTTTTGCAATTGGGGGAGGCACACCCACTCTGCTGGAGCCTAAGCTGCTGGACAGGCTGTTTGGTATAGCCGAAGAAGTAATGGGCTTGAAGCCGGAGCAGGCGTCTATCTCGGTGGAGGCTTCCCCGGATACCGTGACGCCGGAGCGCCTGGATATTCTCCGGGAGAGGCGGGTGGACCGGATCAGCATGGGGGTTCAGAGCTTCGTGGAGGCGGAGTCCGCCGCGGTCTACCGTCCGCAAAAGCCGCTGGAGGTGGAACGGGCTCTGGACAAGCTGAAGCACTATAACTTTCCGGTGCTGAATCTGGACTTGATCTATGGCCTGCCCGGGCAGACGGTCCAGTCCTGGCTGTATTCTCTGGAGCGGGCGCTGACCTTTCAGCCGGAGGAAATATTCCTCTATCCCCTGTACACACGGGAGCATACCATTCTGAAGCCCGGAGACAGGCGGCCGGACGGCATGGACCTGCGTATTTCCTGCTATACTGCTGCTCGGGACCGGCTGCTGGCGGAGGGTTATGTCCAATCCTCCATGCGTCGCTTCGCCAAAGCCACGGTCCAATCCGGCAAGTCCGTGCTGCCCTACGGCTGCCAGGAGGAGGGGCTGGTGGGTCTGGGCTGCGGCGCCCGTTCCTATACCCGGGGGGTTCATTACGCAACGCGGTATGCCGTCAGCCGGGTGGCCTCGGAACGGATTATCCGGGATTATATCGATGCCGGGAGCTACGAAGCTGCCGACTATGGCTTTGTGCTGGACGACCGGGAAGAACGGCGCCGTTACATTCTGAAGGCCATTCTGCATCAGGAAGGGCTGACCCTTTCCGCGTACTGGGAGCGGTTCGGCAGCTCCGCATTGGAGGATTGCCCTGAGCTTAGGGTGCTGCTGAAGGCGGAGTGGGCGGACCTGTCGGAAGGGGTGCTCCGGCTGACAGCGGAGGGCCTTGCCCATTCCGACGCCATCGGTGACGGGCTGATCTCACCGGAGGTACGGGAGCGTATGGAAGGGTTTGTGTTCGCATGAGGGCGGTATTGTATTACCGGGGCTCCCTCTCTTCCTGCAATTACGACTGCCCGTATTGTCCTTTCGGCAAGAAGAAGGACAGTGCGGAAACCCTTGCCAGGGACCGGGAGCAGCTGTCCCGGTTTGTGGAGTGGGTGGGTGCACAGGGTGCATCGGGGCACAGGTTGAAAATATTTTTTAACCCTTATGGCGAAGGGCTGGTCCACCGCTGGTACCAGACGGCCATGGCGGAGCTCTCCCATATGGAGCATGTGGACAAGGTGGCCATCCAGACCAATTTGTCCGCGGGGCTGGACTGGACGGACGGCCTTAACCGGGACAAAGCGGCCTTTTGGGCTACGTACCATCCGGGACAGGTGAGCGAGGAGGCGTTTTTGACCCGCTGCTGCCAGCTGCACAGCCGTGGGATTCCGTTCAGTGTCGGATCGGTAGGGGTGAAAGAAGCGTTCAGGGCGATAGCCTCTCTGCGCCGCACGCTGCCTTCAGACGTGTATGTATGGGTGAACGCCTTCAAGGATAAGGCGGATTATTATACGGAGGCCGACCGCTCTTTTCTAAGCGGAATCGATCCCCATTTTGAGAGGAATCTGATGGATTATGAAAGCATCGGCAGAGCCTGCCTGGCAGGCGAGTCCGTTTTCTATGTCCAGGGCTCCGGTCTGGTGAAAAGATGCTATCAAGACCGCCAGGTGCTGGGACATCTGTACCGGGATGGTCTGGAAGGGCTGTCCCGGTATCGGCCCTGCCGGATGAAAAGCTGCGGCTGCTACATCGGCTACATCCATATGCCGGAGCTGAATTTGGAGAAGATTTACGGGGAGCAGCTGCTGGAGCGCATTGCGGAAACCGGCACGGAGATGTATGGAGCCTGGCGGGAACCGGGATTGGCGGAGCAAGAAGGTGCGCATTATTCAAGGGGGAGCTGACCGCATGGCAAGGGAGCAGCAAGGCTGGACGATCTGGATGACAGGGTTGCCCAGTTCCGGTAAAACCACAACAGCTCTGGCATTGGCGGAAAAGCTGGCGGAGCTGGGGTATGCCGTGGAGTGCTTGGATGGTGACGAGCTGCGGCGGCACATTGGCTCCGGTCTGGGCTTCAGCCGGGAGGACCGGTTGGAGAATGTGCGCAGGGCGGTGTACGTGTGCAGCCTCTTGAACCGGCACGGTGTGAATGCAGTTGTTTCCATGATAAGCCCGTATGCGGAGATGCGGGCTTATGCCCGCGGGCAATTGTCCCGCTTCATGGAAGTGCATATCGATTGCGCCCTGTCCGAATGTGAACGGCGGGATGTGAAGGGTCTATATGCCAAGGCACGCCGGGGGGAGATTCCGCTGTTTACCGGTGTATCCGATGTGTATGAACCTCCGGAGCATCCGGAGCTGATCCTTCATACGGACCACTCCGGAGTGGAGGACAACATCCGTCAGCTTCTGGAAGCCTTGCGTTCCAGAGGGCTTTCATGATTTGCACCTTGTTCGGGGTCTAGAGTCTCATTTATGTGCAGGGCCTTTTTGCCGATATAATTCAAGACGACACGGCGGAAGGGCGGTGCTGGGATGAATCAAAAGGAGCTGGAGGACCAGCTGCAGGCGTTTTTTGAGCATAATCCTCTGGATGACGATATGGTGTACCTGAAGCAATTTGTGAAGGAGCACCCGGAAAACAAGCTTTCCTGGTATCTCTTGGGGAAGGAGTATGCGCTCCGGGGTAAACAAGGGAAGGCGCGGTATTGCTTTGCCCAGGCAGGAGAGGTGTATGAGGCCTTCGAGAAAAAGAAGGTCCGGCTGGGGCTTATAGAGGAGCTGAAGGCGGAGGAAGGAACCGCTGCCGGCGGTACAGGCAGGAAAAAACGGACAAGGCTGGCAGTCAAGCTGGCTGGTGTTGTAATCATTGCTCTGCTGGCAGGCTCATACATATTGGGAGAGGGCGTTCTCCAGGATGAAGAGGCAGCAGGGCCGGGAGGTCCCGCTGCGGAGGAAGCTGGTACAGCCGTCCCCCCAGACGGAGGTCTGCGGATTCTGTATACCGATCCTGTTGCGGGTAAGGGAGAGCAGCTGTGGAAGCAGGTGGTTGGGCCCGGTCAGGCACCGGGTGGCAAAACCTTGGTAGTGGAGGGGATTCCCACCTCTGACGGCAAGTGGATTAACGGCCTCCGTTCCCCGGCTTTGTTAGCCAGCGCGGAGAGCGCTGCGTCCGGCAACGGAGTGAAGGTGGACTATCTTCAGCAGGCCTGGTGCAATTGCACCCCTCAGGAAAATGGAGAAGCCACGGCTGCCGTTTCCGCCTGGTTCCAAAGCCAGGAGCAGGATGTGATTCTGCGCTCGGCGGTGAAGGCTTATCAAAAGCGGTATGGTGCGGCGCTGCCGGAGACGCTGGACGGAGTGATGCGGAATTTCCCGGATAATCTTCTCCCCGGCTATACAGAGCAGATGAAGGCGGCATACGAGGTCCTGAGGAATTCTCCCCCTTCCACAGGCGCTGGAGCGCAGGGAAGCGGGGGAACGGGGGCTGGAGGAGGCCAGGCAGCTCCAGGAGGGACGCCTGTTCTGTTCAGTGAGCCGCTGGAAATTGTGGTGGACCGGCAAAATTACAGGCTGGCGCTGATCAGCGGGCGGTTTATATTGCGCAGCTATCCGGTAGGTCTGGGCGGAGATAAGACTCCGGAGGGAGTATTCACCATCACCGACAAAGTCAAAAACCCCAACGGCAGGGACGATGGGGATTTCGGCTCCAGAGGCATGCAGCTGTCGGATACCGACTATGCCATTCATGGAACGAAAGAGCCGAGGAGCATAGGTGAAGACCGCTCACTCGGCTGCATTCGGATGCTGAAGGCTGATATTGAAGAGCTGTTCGACATGGTTCCTTCGGGAACCAAGGTAACCATTGGCCGCGGCCTGCTCCCGGCTGATACTATCCGAAGCGAAGCACCGTTCCGCATGCCGGCCCTGCGCCAGGAGACCAATCCGGGTAAAATTTACCGCTGGCTGTAGATTAACCGTTTACAATAATCAGTACGGAAACAAGTACAACTATGGCGCCAACGATGGAGGCCGTCCAAATGATGGCCTTCTTATTCGCTTCGTTGTCCTTTTTCTTGTTGCGGGCCAAAACCGGAGCCTGCTTTTTCACGGACATGTATGATCGCCCTTTCTTCTCACGATATTGAACACTCCTATCTTAGCACAATCCGACGAAGGTGTACCAGCACCCCTTTACAAATTCACGATATAGGCGCCTGATCTTCTTGCAAACCTTGGAAGGATGGGGTTTAATAATGAAGGAGACAGCGTATGCTTACGAAGTTGAGCCTTGCTTACCAGCAATGCTCAGTGTATGCTCACGAAGTTAGCTTTGCCTCATGGCAAAGCTCTCAGGAGGAAGCCGGATGGACGGAAGAGATTGGAGCAAGTTTTTGCTCCCGTACGAGCAGTCGGTGGAGGAGCTGAAGGTGAAATTTAAGCTCCTGCGGACGGAGCTCAAGTCCCGGGAGGAATATTCGCCTATTGAGTTCGTAACGGGGCGGGTAAAGAAAATTTCCAGCATTCTGGCTAAGGCCAAGAAGCTGGATGTGCCCATGGATCAACTGGAAACGGGCATTGAAGATATCGCGGGCATCCGCATTATGTGTCAGTTCGAAGAGGATATTGAACGTCTGGCGGAGCTCATCGCCGAGCGTAAGGACCTGAAGGTGCTGTATTGCAAGGATTACATCCGCAACAAGAAGGAGAGCGGGTACCGCAGCTACCACATTATTGTGGAATATCCGGTGCAAACCTCCCTGGGGATGAAGAATATATTGGCCGAAGTCCAGCTCCGGACGCTGGCGATGAATTTTTGGGCCACCATTGAGCATTCCCTCAATTACAAATATCATGGCATTATTCCCGCGGATATTAGTGAACGGTTATCTAAGGCGGCTGAAGCAGCTTACCGGCTGGATAAGGAGATGTCCAGCATCCGGGATGAAATTGTGGAATCCCAGAAGCTGTTTGAGGAGCACTCCATTCTGGTGTCCAAGGTGCTGAATCTGATCCAGGTGCTCTATTTCTACCGTAAGGGCAAGGAAGCGGCAGAGTTCCAGCACAGACTCGAGGAAATCTGGGAATCCAATGAGCTGTCCAGATTATACGGGCTGGCGGATGAGGTGGAGAAGGCTGTGATTAAGGCCAGAGAAGCCTTTAAAACAAAACCGGACGTGGAGCAGGGATCATGAGGGGCTACGAGGAGCTGTATGTGGCCTTTATCTATTATTTCAATATTGAACGGGATTATTTTGAATGCCATGAGGTAATGGAAGCACTGTGGCTGGAGGAGGGGCGGAATCCCATCTTTCAGGGCCTGCTGCAGATCGCTGTAGGGCTCTATCATCACCGCAACGGCAACGTCAGCGGCTCCATCAAGCTGTTCTCCCAGGGCATCGCCAAGCTGGAGGAGCAGCCGGACATACTCCATGGTATACAGCTGGGGAAGCTGGTGGAGGAGTCAAGGGTGTATACGGAAAAGCTGAAGCGGCTGGATGAGGAGCCCTTCGAGTTCTATGATCTGGATATTGTGGTTGCTGATCCGGTTCTGGAAGGATTAGTCGAAGAGATGAAGCTGAATCCCCCCGAAAAGGAAGAATAGTGCGGCTGCCCCATAGAGGGGCGGCCGTTTTTGGTGTCAGGCAGCTTTTGCTGCCCAATGCAATTCTTTTCTGGTAAACGCATACATAATTCTTTATACTGGGAGGGGGAAAGGGTTACCAACTCTTAAAATCTGCGGGGAGTGAAGGAACATGCAAGCTATTGTGAGGAAGCAAGAACGCTTTATTGAGGAAACCTGGGAGAAAATCGCCGGTAAGGTATCTGTGACAGCCAACCGGATTCAAGATGGCATGCCATACACCACCCGGTACGGCAAATATGATGACTGCCAGGAATCAGAGCCCAGCTGGTGGACCAACTCCTTTTGGTCGGGAATTCTCTGGCATATGTACAAAGGCACGGGTGTTGAAACGTTTAAACAATTCGCAGAGAGCATTGAAGCCAAATTGGATCAAGTGCTTCTTGAATATGACGGGCTTCATCACGATGTGGGATTTATGTGGCTTTTGACCAGCGTGATGAACCATGATCTGACAGGGAGCGAACAGGCCAGAAGACGGGCTATGCTGGCGGCCAGCATTCTCTCCTCCCGGGGAAATATTGCCGGCGGCTATATCCGCGCTTGGAATGGCAATAATGCGGGCTGGGCGATTATCGACTGCATGATGAATATTCCGCTGCTGTTCTGGGCCAGCCGGACCAGCGGGGATAACCGGTTTAAGCATCTAGCCATGATGCATGCGGACAAGTCTCTCCAGGCTTTTGTACGGGAGGACGGGTCGGTTAATCATATTGTCATTTTTGACGAGTCTACGGGAGAGCTGTTGGAAACCCCCGGTGGACAAGGGGTGCAAAGCGGCTCCTCTTGGTCCCGGGGCCAAAGCTGGGCGGTATACGGCTTCGCCCAAGCCTACCATTGGACAGGCAAGAAGGAGTATTTGGATGCTGCTAAACGGATTGCCCATTACACGCTCGCCAATTTGGCGCTCACGGATTACATTCCCCTGTGCGATTACCGCCAGCCTGCCGATTCAGCGCAGCTGGACAGCAGCGCGGGAGCGATTACCGCCTGC
>JAQSYT010000143.1 GCA_029256065.1 Paenibacillaceae bacterium | reverse complement strand
TCGGCCGTGTGCCGCTTTTGAAAACCCAGCAGGAAATCGAGCTTGCCAAGCGGATTGAGCAAGGCGACGAGGAAGCGAAGAAGCAGCTGGCCGAAGCCAACCTCCGTCTTGTGGTTAGCATTGCCCGCCGTTATATCGGCCGCGGCATGCTGTTCCTGGATTTGATCCAGGAAGGGAACCTGGGGTTGATTAAGGCTGTGGATAAGTTTGACCATTCCATGGGCTTCAAATTCAGCACCTATGCCACATGGTGGATCAGACAGGCCATTACCCGGGCAATAGCCGACCAAGCCCGCACCATCCGGATTCCTGTCCATATGGTGGAGACGCTGAACAAGTTCGTTCGTGTGTCCCGGCAGCTGCTGCAGGATTTGGGCAGGGAGCCTACGGAAGAGGAAATTGCCAAGGAAATGGGCGTTACAGTAGAAAAAATCCAGGAGATTAAGAAAATCGGCCAAGACCCGGTGTCCCTGGATACCCCCATCGGTGAAGAAAATGACTCTCTTCTGGGAGACTTTATAGAAGACAAGGATGCATTGGCTCCGGCGGATTCTGCTGCCTTCAAGCTTCTGAAGGAGCAGCTGGAGGATGTGCTGGATACGCTGACGGAGCGGGAGGAGAACGTGCTCCGGCTGCGCTTCGGCTTGGATGACGGAAGAACCCGGACACTGGAGGAAGTGGGCCAGGTATTCGGCGTTACCAGAGAGCGGATCAGACAAATTGAAGCAAAGGCTCTCCGCAAGCTCCGGCACCCCAGCCGCAGCAAACGCCTGAAGGATTTCTTATAAGCATTCGCCATTAAGCCGCGGGCATAACGCCTGCGGTTTTTTGCTTTCTCCCCCGGGTATACTTGTGCGGAGTCTGTAACTGGATATAATAAATACATCAAGGTTCTAATAAGCAACAGGGACGGTGAATGCGTGCAAGCATTGGCGGCGAATTTATTGGAGCATTTATACGGCTTTATCACGGTTCTTAATGTGCTTCTTGCCATAACCGTAATTTTTTTGGAGCGCCGCAATGTAGGCGTAACCTGGGCATGGCTGATGATTCTTTTATTTTTGCCTGTGGTGGGCTTTGTTCTGTATATGCTGTTCGGGCAAAACTTAAGCCGTCGGAAGCTGTACAAGCTGGGCGCCCGGGAGCAGATGGTGATCCGCACGGTGGTGAATTCCCAATTGGAGGATCTGAAGGACAAAACCATTCTGTTTCCCGACCCCGCTTCGGAGGAGTACCGGGATATGATTATTTTGAACCTGCAAGCCGGCAAGGCGCTGTATACCCAGGAGAATCAGGTGGAGATTTTCACCAACGGCATGGATAAATTTGAGGCGCTTTTCCAGGATATCAAAAATGCCAGGAAGCATATTCATCTCATTTATTATATTGTGCAAATGGACACCACGGGCAAAAAGCTGGTGGAAGCACTAACGGAGAAGGCTAAGGAAGGGGTGGAGGTCCGGTTTCTGTACGACGATATTGGTTCCTCCCATATTACCTCGGATTTCTTCAAGCCCCTCCGGGTGGCAGGCGGGCAGGCAGTGGCCTTCTTCCCGTCCCGGTTCCCCTTCCTGAACATCCGGGTAAATTACCGCAACCACCGGAAGCTGGCCATCATTGACGGTACGGTGGGATACATAGGAGGCTATAACGTCGGCGATGAGTACCTGGGGTTGGATCCCCGATACGGTCTCTGGCGGGATACCCATTTGAAAATCAGAGGAAGCGCGGTTCTGATGATGAACTCCCAGTTTATGCTGGACTGGAATCTTTCCTCCGCCAACAAGGTGGTGCCCGATACCCGCTATCTGCCGGCTGACCTGCCGCAAAGCCAGGTGGGGATTCAAATATTGTCCTCCGGGCCGAATGATTCCATGGAGCATATCCGCAACTCGTACATCAAGATGATCAACAAGGCCAAAACCAGCATCTGGATTCAGACCCCCTATTTGATCCCAGATGAAAGTCTGCTCAATGCCCTGCAGCTGGCTGCATTGTCCGGTGTGGATGTGCGGGTCATGATACCCCGGACTCCGGACCATAAGATGGTCTATTGGGCCACGTATTCGTATCTGGGAAACCTGCTGCCCTATGGAGTCAAGTGCTTTTTATACGGAAAGGGCTTCCTTCACGCCAAAACCATCACAGTGGACAGTGAAGTCTCCTCTGTGGGGACGGCTAATTTCGATATCCGCAGCTTTAAGCTGAACTTCGAGGTGAATGCCTTCGTTTATGATACGGAGGTGGGCAGGCGGCTGGATGAAATCTTTATGGAGGATCTGCAGGAATGTATCGAGCTGACTAGGGAGATGTATGACAAGCGCCCGGTCCATCACAAAATGAGGGAGTCCTTTGTCCGGCTGATGTCGCCGATATTGTAGGCCAGTAAATATAACATACAAAATACTCCTTCAATTTGGCTCTGCCAAATTCGAAGCATCCGCAACTTATCCAGCCTGCGGCATGGACCAAGTTGTGGATGGATAGGACTCAAGTCACGTCCGCACACTCAGTGCGCTCTTTTATAATAGTCGGCGAGTCCGTAGGATTCCTTCCGCCAATTCCTTATACTAATGAGGGTCGGCGCTTTCCGACAATTTTTGAAAGAGCGGGGATGAATTCTTGAGACGTTGGCAAAAAGCAGGACTTGCAGGAATGACACTATGTGTATGGCTGATGGGTGCCGCTCCGGCAACGGGATTTGCCGCAGGCCAAGAGCCTGTTTATGCGGATATGACAGGACATTGGGCCAAGGACAGCGTGGCCAAAATGAGTACTCTTGGCATCTTGGACGGGTTTCCTGACGGTACCTTCCGGCCGGAGGAGGCAGTGACGGCGGACCAGTTCGTTAAGATGCTGCTGCTCTCTTACTCGGAGCTGTATCCCAACGGGGAGCGGGGCTGGAAATCCAGCTTTTTCGGGTCGCTGTCCGAAGCGAACAAAAGCGTGCTCCAGCGGGATTACCGGAATTTCACCTTCCAGCCCGATGCTTCCGGCTATTGGGCCAAACCCTATGTGGATCTGGCGGAGGATCTGAATATTCTGGCCAAAAGCCAGTTTGCGGACTACAAGGTAAAGCTGAAACGCGAGGATGTTGCGGAAATTGTTTATTATACCTTGAAGGAAACAGAATTTTTGGAGGACAGTGCATACAGCACCGGATTGGCATCCCAATACGGCGACTACCTGAGCCTATCCTCCCGGGCTCAGCGGTTTGTGGCGGAGGTTACGGCCAAGGGAATTATGGAGGGGTACCCCAACGGATACTTTGGGGCCGGGCTGCCGGTCACACGGGCAGAGGCGCTGCGGATTCTGGAACGGCTGACGGACAAGAACGGCCGGATCAATGCTTCCGCCGGCACAGAAGGCTCGTACGTCAAGATGGTGCCTACCGCAGACGGCAGCTACAAAAAACTGATTTTTCCCAGCGAAAAAATGATGGGTGCTTACAGCGTCATGCTTGAAGCAGCCGCATTGCGGGGAACCAATTACGATATGCAGGGCACGGTGCTGCGCCTGTTTAAGGATGCCGCGGCCAAAAGCAAAGGGGTTGCCGCGCCGGCAGGAACCAGCGGGACGTGGGATGAAGCCTCTCTTTGGTTGGAGCCGGGCTACCGGATTTACGGGGTGACCATCCGTCTTCAGGACGGGATGCTGGCGAGGAATCAGGAAGCCGTCAACACATTTACCGCATACATATTCGGCAATCATACGGATACCTTCCGCAACCTGTTTGATCAGGTGTGCAGCCAATTGGCGGACGGTCAGCCGGTGGAAAACCGGACTGTGGTCATCGGAGATTACAGTGTGGAAATTGCCGTGCAGGACAGCGGCAAAACGGCGGTTTTCTCTATCTTGGAAAAATAACAGCAAAAACGCCTCACCTGCAGCATAAGGCTGCGGGGAGGCGTTTTTTTTGGCATCAGCGGACAGCCTCGAAAAATTCACATTGCTTCCGCTCGTGATAGGCGATTTGGCTGACTCCGGATTGTACGACCACCAAGGTATCGTCGAAGCGGGTGATGACGCCTCCCGAATCCACAATATGATCGTCCTTAAAAACCTTGACGGGATACTCCCGGTCCAGCGCTTCCTGAAAATCACGGTCCGTGAGCAATTTACGGTTTCTTGGCATAACGCAACTCCTTTCATGGAAATTATAGCACAGGTCGCATTAGGGCATGTATGCAAACACATTCTAGCGAGATGGTCATAAAATCGTCTATTTTCTTAGCACTAGGTACTAGGATATAATCTTATAATGAGATATAGAATAAACATCACATGCAAGAGGAGATGGAGTTTGTGATTCCTGAAAATTGGAATGCCCCTGAATTTTACAACGTAACCTCTGAAATGGAGCGGCATGATTCCGGTAAAATGGCCTTAACCTGGCTGGATGAAACCGGAGCCTGCGAGAACTTGACATATGGGGAGCTGCGCGCCCGGGCAAACCGGCTGGCAGGTGGCCTCCGCGGACTTGGATTGGAAAAAGGGGACCGGGTGTTGGTCATGGTTCCCCGGAGAGTGATCTCCTACGTGATTTATTTGGCTTGCTTGAAGCTTGGTCTGGTGATTATCCCCACCTCCGAGATGCTCCGGGCGAAGGATCTCAGCTACCGGCTGCGGCATTCGGAAGCAAGAGCCGTTATCGTCTGGCCGGATCAGGCTGCGGAAATGGAGAAGGGCATCCGGGAAGCGGAAATGCCGGCCGGAACAGTGCGGATTTCTGCAGACGGCGAAATCCCCGGCTGGCTGGCTTTGGCGGATGTGATGAAGGATCAGCCTGAGACTATGGAAGCGGCGGCGACCCGGCGGGAGGACATGGCGATACTCACCTATACCTCCGGCACCACCGGCAACCCCAAGGGTGTGGTCCATACTCATGGCTGGGGCTACGCCCATCTGCGGATTACCGCTTCCTCCTGGCTGGATATCCAACTGGAGGATACTGTTTGGGCAACGGCCGCTCCCGGCTGGCAAAAGTGGATTTGGAGCCCTTTTTTATCGGTGCTGGGTATGGGGGCCACAGGCTTTGTATATAACGGCAAATTCAGTGCCGAGCGGTATTTGGAGCTGCTGCAGTCCTACCGCATCCGTGTGCTGTGCTGCACGCCGACGGAGTACCGTCTCATGGCCAAAACCGACGGGCTGGACCGGTATGATCTGTCCGCTCTGCGCAGCGCCGTTTCAGCGGGAGAGCCGCTAAACCGGGAGGTAGTGGATGTGTTCCGCCGTTATTTCAGCATTACGATCCGGGACGGCTATGGTCAAACAGAGAGCACGCTGCTTATCGGCACCCTGAAGGATACGCCTATGAAAATCGGCTCCATGGGATTGGCTACGGCTGCAGGCATGGTGGAGGTTATCGATGAAGCGGGCCGCCCGCTTCCGGCAGGCGAAATAGGGGATATCGGCGTCCATCAGGATATGCCCGCCTTGTTCAGCTCGTATTACAAGGAACCGGAGCGGAAGCCGGGATGTATGCGCGGGGAATATTTTGTCACCGGGGACAGAGCCAAGCGGGATGACGAGGGGTATTTCTGGTTTGATGGCCGCAACGACGATATTATTATCAGCTCGGGCTATACCATCGGCCCCTTCGAGGTGGAGGATGCGCTTATGAAGCATCCCGCTGTGAAGGAATGCGCCGTTGTGGCTAGCCCCGACGAAATCCGGGGTCATGTGGTGAAGGCCTTCATCGTGCTGAAGAGCGGCTTCGCCAGCACAGACGAAATGGCGGCGGAGCTTCAGAAGCATGTGAAGTTGCTGACCGCTCCTTATAAATATCCGCGGCGGATAGAGTTTATCGAAGAGCTGCCCAAGACCATTTCGGGCAAGGTGCGGCGGGTAGCGCTGCGGGAGCTGGAAACAGCACTCCGGGGATAAGCAGCCGGAGCTTTTTGACCGCTGTTGGGTAAGGATGAAAGTTACTTATACAGGGGCAGGAGGAATGAAAGATTCCTCTTGTTCCTTTTTATAACACGAGTTATAATGTGGGGGAAGGGAGCGTGCCGATCTTTGCGCAAACGGGTTACGGCAAGCGATGTGGCCAGTCAGGCCGGGGTTTCCCGGAGTCTGGTATCGGCTTTTCTCAATAACACGCCGGGGATAACGGTAAGCGCGGAAAACCGGGCGGCGATTACCAATGCCATCCGGGAGCTGGGCTATACGGTGAACGTGCAGGCCCAGAGCATCAAAACGGGCAGAAGCAATTGCATAGCTGTATATGGGGATGTGTACAATGCCTTGTTCCTGCAGATGGTGGAGGGTATTCAACGGGCCAGCGGGCCGGCAGGGTACCATGTGCTTTTGTATGGCCAGGGCCGCAATGTGGAGAGCCGTGAGGGCCTTACCGCCTTGTACCGCCAGGGCCGGATCGACGGCGTCATTACCCTGGATTTTCCGGATCTCTTGGCTCCAGCATGGGAGGAGGCCGTGCGCGAGTGGGGCATGCCCTATGTGACCGTGGAGGGAATTCCCGCATCTTCGGGGATTCTGGCAGTGGAAACGGATTATGCCGCCAGCATCCGCCAGGCGTTGGAGTTTATGGAGGCGGAGGGCTGGCCCTCTCCCGTGTACCTGAATGTGCTGCCCAGCGGCAGGCCGCAGACCAGAGGCGACAGGCAGCGGCTCATGGCATATGAAAACTGGATGCGGGAAAAAGGAAGGCAGCCTCAGGTGTATCCGGTGCCGGATGAGCCTTGGAGCCTGCGGAGCGGCTGGTGGCGGGAGTGGCTGGCCGGGCGGGAGCTGCCCTTGGGGGTACTGTCCAATTGGTCCAGAGGGGCGCTGCATGTGTACCGGGCTGCCCATGAGCAGGGGCTGCGGATCGGCCGCGAGCTGTTCGTTATGTCTGCGGATGATACGGAGCGGGTCAGCCGGCTTATGATCCCTGCAGTGCCGTGTATGGAGGTGCCCTACGGGGAGATGGGAGAGGCGGCGTTTATGCTGCTGCTTCAGGCTATGGCCCACCGCGTAGAGGCAGCGAAGGAAACGGAGACGGAAGTCCGCAGAGTGGTGGAGGCGAGGCTGTTTACGGGGAAGGAGTAGTCCTTACCCGGCCGGCGGATGGATGAGAAGAAGATTTATACGGAAATGCGGCTCATGGACTTCGTATTTTCATCTCTGGCGAAGGCCGCGGGACCGTGGGTGATTCTAACGGAAGCAGAAGCCTCTATTTGGCTGAAAAAAGGGATGCAGGATTTTTAACGGAAGCGAGCGCCGTTATTTTGACTTGTTGTCTGCAAATAGCTCACATAGCCGGAAATAACCGCTGTGGCTTCCGTTAGATTTTAAACGGGCTGTTTTCGGGACAATTAACGGCTCTGGCCGCCGTTAGAAATTTTATATTTATAACACGAGTTATAAAACGTTTCCAAAATAATCGAATAACTATTTTACAAAGGAGCATGATCATTATGAAGCCGGATTCTTCCCACATTAAACAAATTAAAGTTGTTTCCAACACCCACTGGGACCGGGAGTTCCGCCGTTCCTTCGAGCGGACCCGCCGGAATTTGCTGACCATGATGGATGTGACCCTGGATATCCTGGAGCGGGACCCGGAGTTTGCCTCCTTCACCATGGACGGCCACTCCATTATGCTGGACGATTACGTGGAGATGCGCCCGGAGAAGCGGGAGCTGGTGGAGAGACTCATCAGCCAGGGACGTCTCATCGCCGGCCCGTATTATACGCTGGCGGAGGAATTCAGCATTGCCCAGGAGGCGCTGGTGCGCAACCTGATGTTCGGGCGGCGGACAGTGGAAAGCTACGGCGGGAAGACGGGAACTGTAGCGTACACTCCCTCCTCCTGGGGACAGACAGGCCAGCTGCCGCAGATTCTGCTGGATTTTGGCCTGGACAAAATGATGTTCTACCGTGGCATTTCCCATCATGAAGCCGATGCGGAATGGATCTGGAGCGCTCCGGACGGCAGCAAGGTGCTGGCCAGCCGTTTTGCCCTGTATGCCCGCTACAACTGGTACTACCAGGTCCACCGGGCGGTAACCCGGGGAACCGTCTTCGACAAAACCTACAACTGGGGTGAGTACGATGAGGTGCCCTTCCGGCTCTCCGACGGTCTGTCCGGCGAGGATCAATCCTACGGGCTCCTGGCTCCGGCGCTGCACTATGACAAAAGCCGTCTGAAAGAGGCTGTTCTGGATATGGTGGAGCGGGAGGGGCAGCATTTCACTACGGAAGTGTTCCTGGCGATGAACGGGCATGACATTTCCGTGGCTCACCCTCTGGAATCCCAAGTGATCCGGGATGCCAAAGAACTGCTGGGGGACCGGTATTCCATCGAGCATACGGACCTGGAGAATTTCTGGGAGGAGGCGCAGAAGCACCTTCAGCAAGACCTGCTGCCCGTCCTCACAGGAGAACGGCGCTCCTATTTGAAGGAGGGCATGTGGACCTTCCTGTTCCCGGGCACCATCAGCGCCAGAACCTACCTGAAGCAGCAGGATTTCCATGCCACCAAGGAATTGGTCACCTACGCGGAGCCGCTGGCTTCCCTGGCCTCCGTGTTGGGCGGGGAGTATCCCGTCCGTTATCTGGAGCGGGGCTGGCGGTACCTGCTGTCCAACCATACCCATGACGCCAACGGGGGCTGCGCTCCCGACGCAGTGTGCCAGGATATTGAATACCGCTACCGCAAGGCGGCGGATATCGGCGGCATTGTTACCGAGGATGCCATGGGCTTCATCGCCCGGAACCTGTCTCCCGAGCATATGGGGACGGATGCCACCCAACTGGTGGTTTACAATCCCTTGCCGGTGGAGCGCACAGTGGTGGCCTCTGTGGATCTGGAGCTTCCCCGAGGGGAAGGCGCCAAGTCCTACAGCCTTTACCATGAGCAGGACCCTTCAGTGCAGCGCCAGGCGGTGGCTTTTGAAAAATCCAGCGTCTTCGTGGACAGCATCTGGGAGGTGCCGACGATTCTTGACTCCCACCGGGTGAGAATGCATGTGGAGCTGTCCGGGCTGCCCGGTTTGGGCTACCGGTCATACCGGCTCCAGCCGGAGGCACAGGAGGTGCGGAATATCCGGACACTGGTTACCGGACCCGACACCATGGAGAATGAGGCGCTGAAGGTGAAGGTGAATACCAACGGCACCCTGGATATCATCAACAAGCACACTGGAAAAGCTTACAGCAATCTGGGCTATCTGTCGGATCAGGGAGAATGCGGCAACGCCTGGAAGCATGTGGCTCCGCGATTTGACCGGAAGTACAACAGCCTTGGTGTGACGGCGCAGGTGGCAGTGACGGAAAGCGGTCTGCTGTCCAGCACCATCGAAGCATCCTACAGCTTCCCTGTGCCCGTGGATTATGCGGACGGCAATTCCCGGAGCACGGTGATGACGGAGCTGCCTGTAAAGATTGCCTACACGCTGGAAAAGGGCGCCTCTGCTGTCAAAGTGAAGCTGACCGTGGACAACAGAGCCCGCGACCACTGGCTGCGGGCCAACTTCCCCACCGGTCTGGCTACAGACACGTCCTGGGCAGACACCCACTTCGATGTGCTGTCCCGGCCCATCCCTATTCCGGATTCCACCGGCTGGGTGGAGCAGGCGGGAGGGACCCATCCGCTGCAAACCTTCGTGGAGCTGACAGATGGCCAAGACGGGCTGGCGCTCCTGCCCAAGGGCATCTATGAATATGAGGCCTTCGAGGATGACAGCCGGACCTTGGCGCTGACCTTAATCCGCGCTTGCCGGATCAAGCTGGCGGTGAGCGAGGAGAAGCTGACGGAGCTGCCGGATCAGGGCATTCAATGTCCCGGCCAACAGTCCTTCGAATATGCGGTGCATATCCATGCGGGAGATTGGCGTGAGGCCGGTCTTCTGAATGCGGCTGCCGGCTATGCGGCGCCGGTGCGGGCTGCGGTATCAGGCAGAGGCCAGGGAAGCCTGCCTTCGCAAGCAGGTCTGTTCACTTTGAAGGGAGATGCCTCCCTTCATGTAACTGCAGTGAAGCAGGCCGAGGACGGCAGCGGGCTTATTATCCGGTTGTTCAATCCGTCGTCCGGGGCGGAGCAGGCGGCTTTCCGGTTTGGTCTGCCGGTGGCGGAGGTTTTCCGCTGCAAGATGGACGAAAGTGTTACGGAGACGCTCCTGTTGACTGATGCTGGATATTCATTCGAAGCGGCGGTGGAGCCCAAGAAAATCGTCACCTTCAAGGTGATTCTTGCAGCCGGAGGCGGGAAATAATATGGAAACCAACACCAACTATTCTCCGGCCCCCCATGCGCTTCTGCCGGGCTTCGGATTGTCCCTGGCGGAGCTGTTGAAGGACGGCAGCATGGCGGAATGTGAAACCGGCGGAGAAGGGATGTTCCGGGCAGGGGCGGACGGTGTGCTGCACATTCTCACCCCCCGGGACCGGAAAGCCGACTTTATGGTGTACCGGGACAAAACCCTCTGCTACGTGAAATCTGCTATGGGCCACCCGGGTATCTATCCCCTGCCGGAGGCGGACTTTCAAGGTCCTGCGGAAGCGGTGCTGATGGATCTGGACGGAACCAGCGTCCACAGCGAAGCCTTCTGGATCTGGATTATTGAGCGCAGCATGGGGCTACTCATGGGAAGTTCCGCCTTCCGGCTGGAGCCGGAGGATGAGCCCCATGTGTCGGGGCATTCGGTATCGGAGCATCTTCAATATTGCATCGGCAAGTATTGCCCGGGGCGCAGTGTGGAGGAGGCCAGGCGGCATTATTTTGCCGTGACGGAATACGAAATGAAGGAGATTCTGGAGGGCCGGGGAAAGGAGGGGGCGTTTACGCCCGCTCCGGGGCTAAAGGAATTTCTGTTGGAGCTGAAAAGCCGCGGCATCCGTATCGGCTTGGTTACCTCCGGGCTGTACGAGAAGGCCTGGCCGGAGGTGCTGTCGGCCTTCCGGACGCTCAACCTGGGCGATCCGCTGGAGCTGTACGATGCCGTCATTACCGCCGGGCAGGCCATCCGCAAGGGCCAGGCAGGCACCCTGGGCGAGCTGGCTCCCAAGCCCCACCCCTGGCTGTATGCGGAAGCGGCCAGGGTGGGCCTGGGGCTTGGGCCGGAGAGCCGACGCTGCATCGTCGGCATCGAGGATTCCTCAGCCGGCGTGTTGTCCATCCGGCTGGCGGGCTACGCCGCCTTCGGCATCGGCGGCGGCAACATCGCGGCCAGCGGGGCGCAGCCGCTGGTGAAAAAGCAGTTCGGCAGCCTCACAGAGATGCTGCCGGCCATTCTCGGCGCGGGCGGCTGAGCCGCGCCACGCTCTACCCCAAAAAAGCCGGTGCCTGCGAAACAGCGGGCACCGGCTTAAATGCAGGCCTGAGCGGCGTACAGCAGCGCTCAGGCCTCAAGTCCTACAGCCCGGGACAGGGGCCGTCCTTCACCGGCTGCCCGAACACCGGGAAGCCGTCTTCGCCCCAGCCGAAGGGCTGGAGGCGGGTATGCCGGTTGGGATCGCGCAGCGGGTCTCCCTGAATCTCCCGGTAATTGCGGGCATGGTACACGAGAATATCCCGGCTGCCGTCCTCGGACACGGTGAAGCTGTTGTGGCCGGGGCCATATTGGCCATTCTCCTCGCAGGTGGTGAAAACGGGCTCCGGCAGCTTGTGCCAGGAGGCGGCGTCCATCAGGTCGCTGTTTTCATCCGCCCAAAGCAGGCCCATGCAGTAGCTGGCATCTGTTGCACTGGCGGAATAGGTCATGAAAATCCGGCCGTTGCGCTTCAGCACCGCAGGGCCTTCATTGACCTTGTATTTCACCTGCTCCCAGGGGAAGTCCGGTGCCGCAATTTCCACCTGGGGCGCCGCCAGTGTCCACGGGTTGCTCATAGGCGCGATATACAGGCTGGAGTTGACTTGAACCGCAGGGTTGGATTGGGCCCAGACCAGATAGCGGATGCCCTTGTGCTCGAAGGTGGTAGCATCCAGCGCGAAGGAATCCCAGGCTGTGGTGACCTCTCCCTTTTCCGTCCAGGTACCGGTGGTAGGATCGGCGGCTTCATTTTCCAGCACCCAAATACGGATTCTCCAAATATCCTCCGCGCGGCCCGCGGCAAAATAGATGTACCACTTGCCGCCAATGTGGTGCAGCTCCGGGGCCCAGATGTGATAGCTCATGGCTCCGCTCTCATGCTTCCTCCAGGCAAGCACAGGCTTGGCCTCGGCCAGCCCTGCCAGAGTGGAGGCCTTGCGCAGCTCGATACGGTCATACTCGGGAGC